>JANXXR010000592.1 GCA_025350525.1 Deltaproteobacteria bacterium | reverse complement strand
AATCATGCGAGCGACACAGCTGTTGATGGAGGAGCACGAGATCATCCTGGGCGGTCTGCGCGCGCTGGAGGCGCTGGCAGATCGGGCAGCGCGCGGCGCGGAGGTGCCGACGAAGGCGGTGGGCGAGACGCTGGACTTTCTCAGCCAGTTTGCCGACATCCACCATCACCACAAGGAGGAGGAGATCCTCTTCCCGGCGCTGGAGGAGGCCGGCATTCCGACCGACGGCGGCCCGGTTGGCGTCATGCTGCAGGAGCATGTGCAGGGTCGGGCGCTGATCTCCGCCCTGCGCGCTGCGGCGCCCCGGGCTGCCGCAGAGGCAGCGGCGCGGGCGCAGTTCGCGGGCGCCGCGCGCGCCTATACGGCGCTCTTGTCCGCGCACATCGACAAGGAGAACCAGGTCCTCTTCCCCATGGCCGACCAGGCCATCGTCGGCGCCGAGTTGCGGCGCGTGGAAGAGGAGTTCGACGCCTTCGAAGTCGCCTCGGCGGCGCGGCGGACGCAGCAGGAAGGCGTTGTGGCGCGGCTGGCGCGCGAGCTGCTCTGAGGAGGTCTTGTGGATGCGACGGTGCGGCCGCTGACGGCGGCGGACTTCGATGCGGTGGTGGCGCTGGACGCGCGTATCGGCTTTGCTGTGCGGCGCGGGTATTTCGAGAAGCGGCTGCAGGCGGCGCAGCGGCAGCCGCGGCGGCACCTCCAGCTGGCGGCGACCACGGACGGGGCGCTGACCGGCTTCGTCCTGGCGCGGAAGGCGGGCGGTGAATACGGCGATCCGGAGGGCGCGGTTGTGCTGGAGGCGTTCGGCGTCGACCCGGCCGCGCGGCACCAAGGCGCGGGGCGACGGATGCTGGCGCGGCTGGAAGAGCTGGCGCGGGAGCGGGGCATCTCCGCCCTGGTCACGCAGGCCCACTGGCGCGAGCACGGGATCCTGAGCTTCCTCGACGCCGCTCACTTCGAGCTGGCGCCGAAGCAAATCCTGGAGCTGCCGGTGCAGCGGCTCCCGGTCGACGACACCGACGCTCCTCCGCCGCTGGTCCGCAACCTGCGCGAAGGCGATCTCGAGTCGCTGGTGCGCATCGATGAGCGCATCACGGGGCAGGACCGCGGAGATTTCCTCAAGGCCAAGGTGGACGAGGCGCTGCACGATTCGGCCATCCAGGTGTCCCTGGTGGCAGAGGACGACGGCTTCCCGGTGGGCTTCGCCATGGCGCGGGTGGACTTCGGCGACTTCGGTCACCTCGGCGCGTGCGCGTCACTGGACACCATCGGCGTGGACCCGCGCTTCGCGCGGCACGGATTCGCGGGGGCACTCCTCGGGCAGATGATCGAGAACCTGGCCGCCTTGCACGTAGAGCGCCTGGGGACGGAGGTCGCGCCCGGCGCTTTTGAGTTGCAGCGGTTCCTGCAGCGCTCGGGCTTCACGCCCTCGCAGCGGGTGGCGTTCCGGAAGGCGCTGCTGTAGCCCGCTCCGCGCGCAAGCGGGTCAAGGTTTCAGAGGAGGTCGTGATGATCGCAAAGTCGAGCGTCGAGAGCCGTTGAGAGAGTTACGAGAAATTGGTGGAGGCGGAGGGAATCGAACCCTCGTCCGAAAGCTCTTCCCCCTGCGGCACTACATGCGTGTCTCGTGCTTTGTCGTCATCCGGCGGGTCGAACACGAGCACCCTTCCCGCCGGACCATCCCCGAATGGATCTCATCTTCCGACGTCGAGGCTCCACGGAAGACCAGCCCACTTTTTTGACGGGACTTGCCGGCGCCATGGGCTGGGCTCCGGGGTCCCGCGTGCTAGACCGCTTTAGGCGGCGAGCGCGAGCTCAACGTTGTCGTTGGCGTTTGTGTCGTTGCCCGTTTTTTGAAGAGGTCCGTGCGTCCCCTGCATGCGCCGAAAGGTTCGTTGCCCTCGTCGAAACCGGTTCGCCCCCATGGCGGAACCTCCTGACAAGATAACCGCGCGCCCGGCCGCGTCAAGCTACCGGGTGGGCGCACGCCCGACCCCCCGGAAGTAGCGGCACACCCATGGCGCATGGCAGGCTGCTCGCTGGAGGTGGAACCTCATGCTGCTCGAAACACTTCGCGTCGGTTATCTCTGGTACTTGGGGCACAAGACGCTCTTCGAGCTCTTCGCGCTCACGCTGGCAGTGATCGGCACCATCTTCGCCGTCCTCTCCATCCGCGACGGCCGCAAGCTGACCAAGGATCTCCGCTCCATCTTCGATCACCTCACCACCAAGGAGATCGGCGCGTACCCGACGTACATGGCCGAAGTCGAGCGGCTCATCAGCGAGGCGCGCGAGTCGGTCTTCATCGCCACCGACTTTCCGGGGCACGGCGCCTGGGCCGACCGCGGGCGGTACGGCGCGTATGTGAAGGCGCTCGAGACCCGCAAGGCCGACCGGGTGCGCCGCGGCCACGCCCTCAGCATCCAGGTGCTCTCGCTCGACGCCGGCGCGCGCGGCGACGCGCTGGTGGCCCGCTTTCCGGAGTCCCGCTGGCGCGACTACCTGCGCAAGGGCAGCTTCTCGCGCAGCAGCCGCCTCTATGAAGAGCTGGAGAACTGCGAGGTGCCCGAGGCGCGCCCGCAGTTCCTCGCCGAGATGGCGGCGCGGCAGCAGCGCGCCATCGACTCCGACCTGCGCTTCGCCGACCGCTGGGAGTGGCGCGGCGTGATGCCCATCTACCTCTGGATCATCGACGGCGAGAAGGCGGTCTTCGCCATTCCCTCGTTCGGCGACCAGCTCACCGAGTATGGCTTCTATACCGAGGAGGCGGGCCTGGTGCAGGCGCTCATGTCCGTCTGGGCGCGCTACCTCGAGGGCGCGAGCAAGGTCAACTCGCAGCCCGCGCTGGTGAAGGCGGGCTGACCAGCGCCTCGCTCAGCTCCCACAGCTTGCGCCGCACGCCAGCGTCGCGCGCCTGCGCCGGCGGCGTGCTCTGCTTCTTGCGGATGAAATAGCCGCCGGTGACGCCCTCCACCTCGGGCGACGAGGCGAGGAAGATCTGCGTCTGCGCGCCCTGCTCCGGCGACAGCATGAAGGGCCTGCCCAGCTTGTAGACGAGCCCGACCAGGCCGCCGACTTCGCCGAAATCGGAGGCGACCACGCCCGGGTGCAGCGCGTTCACGGTGACGCCGGTGCCGCGCAGCCGCTCGGCCAGCTCCAGCGCGAAGGCGATGTTCATCAGCTTGGAGCTGCCGTACTGGCGCATGCCGCTGTACCGCGCGGCCGCCTGCAGGTCTTTGAGGTCGATGTGCCCCGCGCGCGACGCCTCGGAGGCGACGATGACGATCCGCGCCGGAGCGCTCGCCTTGAGCAGGTCGACCAGCAGCTCCGTCAGCAGGAAGTAGCCGAGGTGGTTGACCGCGAAGGTGAGCTCGAGGCCGTCCCTCGAGAGCGCGCGCTTCGCGTGGTAGCCGCCGGCGTTGTCGACGAGGACGTGCAGCCGGTCGTGCCGCCGCTTGAACTCGGCCGCCGCGGCGCGGATCGAATCCAGCGAGGCGAAGTCGCAGGCCAGCACTTCGACGTTGGCGTTGCCGCTCTCGCTTTTGAGCTGCCCGGCCACCCTTGCGCCCTTGGCTGCGTCGCGCGAGGTGATGACGACGCGGTGGCCCTGGCGCAACAGCTCGCGCGCGGTGACGAGGCCGATGCCGGAGGTGCCGCCGGTGACGAGACAGGTCTGCATGCCGGAAGGATGCCGCCCGCCGCCAAAGGGCGCGCGCCTACCGCCGCTTGGCGCGGTCCATCTCGCGCTTGGCGTCGCGCTCGGCGATGGAGTCGCGCTTGTCCACCCCGGTCTTGCCCTTGGCCACGCCCAGCTCGACCTTCACCCGGCCGTCCTTGAAGTACATGCTCAAGGGGATGAGCGCGAAGCCCGACTTCTGCTGCGCCTCCTGCAGCCGATCGATCTCGCGCCGGTGCAGCAGCAGCTTGCGGGTGCGCTTGGGCTCGTGGTTCGAAAGCACGCCGGCGGGCTTGTACGGCGGGATCTGCGCGTTGAAGAGAAACAGCTCCCCACCCTTGCCTATCGCATACGCATCCGACAGCTGGGCGCTGTTCTCCCGCAGGCTCTTCACCTCGGTGCCGGTGAGCGCGATGCCGCACTCGACCTTGCTCTCGATGTGGTAGTCGAAGCGGGCGCGGCGGTTGTGGGTGATGATCTTGACGTGCGAGTCGGTCATTGCG
>JANXXR010000208.1 GCA_025350525.1 Deltaproteobacteria bacterium | reverse complement strand
CCGCCAGCGCCGCGATGGAAAAGGCCAGCGCGATGCGGTGGTCGTGCGCCGAGTCGATCTGCGCGCCGCCCTCGAGCTTTCCGCCGCGGCCTTCGATGCGCAGCCCGTCGGGGAGCTCCTCGACAGCCGCGCCCATGGCGCGCAGCCCCTTGGCCATCTGCGCCAGGCGGTCGGACTCCTTCACCCGCAGTTCCCCGGCGCCGCGGATCACCGTCACGCCTTCGGCCACGGCGGCGAGCACGGCGAGGATGGGCACCTCGTCGATGGCCCGCAGGACCAGGTCTCCGTCCAGCTCGGCGCCGTGCAGCTTCTGCGCCGCGGCCGAGATCCGCGCCGCCGGCTCGGCCGCATTCGTCTGCGGCAGCTCCAGCTTGAGCCGCGCGCCGAAGAGGGCGAGGGCGTCGAGGAAGCCGGTGCGCGTCGGGTTGACGCCGACGTGCTCGAGACCCAGCTCCGAGCCGGCCGGCGCGATCAGCGCAGCGGTGAGCAAAAAGGCGGCGGAGCTCTGGTCGCCCGGCACGTCGAGGGCGATGCCGGACAGCTTCGCGGGCCCGCGCACGGCGACGGTGTTGCCGCGCTGGACGACCTCGGCGCCCATCATCCGCAGCATCCGCTCGGTGTGGTCGCGGCTGCGCGCCGGCTCTGTGAAGCTGGTTTCACCCTCGGCGAAGAGGCCCGCCAGCAGCACCGCGCTCTTCACCTGCGCGCTGGCCACCGCCGAGGAGATGGAGCCCGCCCGCAGCGGGTGGCCGCGGCGGACCGTGACCGGCGGCTTTCCGGAGGTGGTCTCGACCACCGCGCCCAGCGTGCGCAGCGGGGCAGCGACGCGCTCCATCGGCCGGCCCGAGAGCGAGGCGTCGCCGACCAGCGTCGCCTCGATGCCGGCGCCGGCGAGGATTCCGCCCAGGAGCCTTAATGTCGTGCCGGAGTTTCCACAGTCGAGGTGGCCGAGCGGCTCGCGCAGCCCCGCGAGCCCCTGCCCCAAGACGATGGCGTCGTCGGGCCCCATGTCGCCGTCGCGCACCGGCAGCGGCGCGGCGCCGGGCGGGCGGTCCGGGCCAACGAAGGTCGGCTCGTCGTCCTCGTGGAAGTCCATGCTGCGCGCCTTGGGCAGCCACGGCGTCCCGTCGCCGCGCAGCAGCGGCACGCCCAGCTGCGCGAGGCAGCGCGCCGTGGACCGCACGTCGCCGCCGGGTGCGAGGCCGGCGATGCGCGACTCGCCCGACGCCAGCGCCGCGAACAAGAGCGCCCGGTGCGAGATGCTCTTGTCGCCGGGCACGCGGATGCCTTGGCCGACGAGGGGCTTCGATAGCGGCGAGATCCGCGCTCTCACGCCCGCGCGACCCGGTGGAACTTGCGGCCCATGGCCAGGGCGATCTTCTCCACCTCGCGCATCAGCTTCTCGAACCCCAGGAGATTCAGCGACTGCGCGCCGTCGGAGAGGGCTCGATCGGGATCGGGGTGCACCTCGATGATGAGCCCGTCGGCCCCGCAGGCGATCGACGCCCGCGCCATCGGCAAGACCGCGCTGCGGATGCCGATGCCGTGCGACGGATCGACGACGACGGGCAGGTGCGATTCGCGCTTGAGCATGGGGACCGCGTTCAGGTCGAGGGTGTTGCGGGTCATGGTCTCGAAGGTCCGGATGCCGCGCTCGCAGAGGATCACCTGCTTGTTGCCGCGCGCGACGATGTACTCGGCGGCCATGAGCAGCTCCTTGATGGTCGACGACATGCCGCGCTTGAGCAGCACCGGTTTGCGGAGATCGCCGACGGCTTCCAGCAGCGAGAAGTTCTGCATGTTGCGCGCGCCGATCTGCAAGAGATCGGCGCTCTCGGCGACGGCGGGCAGCGTCTCGGTGTCCTTGACCTCGGTGACGATCTTGAGGCCGGTCTCGGCGCGCGCCTGCGCGAGCAGATCGAGGCCCTTCTGCTTGAGGCCCTGGAAGTCGTAGGGGCTGGTGCGCGGCTTGAAGGCGCCGCCGCGCAGGATCGACGCGCCCGACGCCGCCACGCCCCGCGCCGCGCTGAGGATCTGCTGCTCGCTCTCCACCGCGCAGGGGCCGGCCATGACGATGAGGTCGGGCCCGCCCACCGGCACGCCGGCGACGTCGACGACGGTGTCGTCATGCTTCACCTCGCGGGAGACCAGCTTGTAGGGCGCGGTGACGGGGATGCAGTCGGCGACGCCGGGCAGCTCGCGGAAGTGGCCGGTGTCCACCGGGCCCTTGTTGCCGGTGATGCCGATGGCGGTGCGGCCCGCGCCCGAGATGGCGTGCGGCGTGAACCCCAGCTCGCGCACGCGGTTCTCGATGGTGGACTGGTCTTGCGGGGTGATGTCTGGGTGGAGAACGATCAGCATTCTGGCGGTCCGGGGAGAAGAGGCCTCAGGCCTCAGGCTTCAGGCCTGAAGCCCCAGTTTGCAACGAATACCGCAGATCTCCTCTCAGGTGCCGAGGCGATCGCCGGGCTGGAGGCGTGTGCCTTGCAGGAAAGGGCCGGCGGCCAGGCGCTTCTTGCCCTCCAGTTGGAGCTCGAGGAGCCGCCAGACCGATCCCGCGCAGGCGACGTCGATGCCAGCATCGTCGGCGCGCAGGATCTCGCCGGGAGGACGAGCGCCCGATGGCTCCGAGCCTTCAAGCCTGAGGTCTGAGGGCTGAGGCCTGAGGTCTGATGTGGCTTGAGGCCTGAGGTCTGACGAGGCCTGAGGCCTGGGGCCTGCGACGACCTGCGCTGCATGCACTTTCAGCACGGCGCCCCCCAGCGTTGTCCAGGCTCCGGGCCATGGGGTAAAGCCGCGTCGGCGCTGATCGCAGGCCAGCGCCGGGCGGCCAAAGTCCACCCGCCCGTCGTCGCGGGTGAGCATCGGCGCGAGCGTCGCGCGGGCCGGATCTTGCCTTGTGCGCGGCAGCTGGCCGCGTTCGAGCAGCACCAGCGCCTCGGTGAGCGAGCGGGCGCCGACCTCGCCCAGCTTGGCCAGCAGCGTCTCGCCGGTCTCGTCCGCGGCGATGGAGAGCCTCGCCTGCAGCCGGATGTCTCCCGTGTCGAGGCCCTCGTCCATCTGCATGATGGTGACGCCCGTCTCGGAGAGCCCGCGGGCGATGGACCACTGCGCCGGCGCGGCCCCGCGCAGCTCGGGCAAGAGCGAGGCGTGGACGTTGAGGCAGCCATATCTCGGCACGGCCAGCGCGTCGGGAGGAAGGATGCGTCCGTACGCCGCCACCACCGCCACGTCCGGCGAGGCCGAGGCGAGGAGGTCCGCCAGCCGCCCCTGCTTCACCTTCTCGGGCTGCTCCAGCCGCACGCCGTGCTCCCGCGCCCACTTCGCCGCCGCGGGCGGCTGCGGCTTTCCCGAGCGCCCCACCGGCCGGTCGGGCTGCGCCACCACCAGCGCGACGTAGCCCGCGCGCAGGCAGGCCTCGAGGATGGGCAGCGCGAAGTCAGGAGTGCCGAGGAAGGCGATCCGCATCTCTGGGGACCTTAGCAGCTGATTGACGGAAAGGCCTTTGGCAGGTAACGCCGAGTGCGTCATGCGCCATCTCGCCCTCGCCGCTGTGCTCTTTCTCGCCGCCTGCAAGGTCGCCGATCCCAACGATCCGCAGACCTGGGCAAAGCAGCTGCAGGACAGCGACCCCAGGGTCCGCGTCAAGGCGGTGCAGGAGCTGCGGCGGCTCAAGGCGAAGCCGCTGGCGCCGCAGATCGCCCAGCAGCTCAAGGATCCGCTGGTGAAGGAGGACGCGGCGCTGGCGCTCGAGGACCTGGGCGGCCCCGCGGAGGTGCAACCGCTCCTCGACGCCGTGGACACCACCGTCGGCGCCGGCAGCGATCAGGCGACGCGCATCACCAACCGCACCAACGCCAAGATCGCCGAGGCGCTGGGCAACATCGGCGACCCCAAGGCGGCGGGCGCCCTCCTGCGGCTCGCCCGCGCCAGCGACGATCTGGTGCGGCTCTCGGCGGTGCAGGCGCTCGGCCTCGTCCACGACAAGTCGGCCGTCCCCGAGCTGGCTCGCATGGTCGACGACCCGGCCGCGCCGCCGCTGCTCATCAAGAAGGCCATCGTCTCCTTGGGGCAGATCGCCGACCCCGAGGCCATCCGCGCCCTCTTGCACGGGCTCGTGCTCGAGCGGCAGGGCGTGTCGTTCTTGCCCGAGAGCTCGTTCGCGCTCTTCCTCATCGGGGCGCCGTCGGTCGAGCCGCTGCTCAAGATCGCGCAGGATCAGGACCCCGCCTACGCCGCCTGGGCCAAGGAGAACAACCGCGCGCCGGCGGGGACGTACGCCAAGGCGGCGCTGGTGCTGGGCGACCTGGAGGATCCGCGCGCCGTCCCGGTGCTGCTGGCGAAGCTGAAGTACGCCGACGCCGACCCGGTGCCGGGGACCGCGAAGCTGCTCAGCAACCTGGTGCGGATGTTCGCCGCCAACGCGCTGGGGCGGCTGCGGGCGCAGGAGGCGGCGGGGCCCATCCAGGCGCTGGTCGCAACCAAGGACGAGTCGGACGAGCAGCTCACCAACTTCGCCGCCGAGGCGCTGGTCTGGATCGGCGACCGCGTCCAGGCGCGCGAGCTCTTGAAGAAGGCGCAGGGCGGCCTGCTCAAGCTGCGCCTGCCGGTTTTGCAGTCGGCGGCGCTCTTCGGCGAGCCGGCGCTGGGCAAGGAGATCCTGGCGCTGGCGCTCAAGGAGTCGCGCGGCTCGCAGCTGGCCTGCGCGAAGCAGCTCACCGACCTGAGCATGCCCGGCTTCGATCCCAAGACCGCCTGCGACCTGCTCGCCACCCAGTTCAGCGACCTGTCGAAGCCGCTGGAGGCCGCCCGCGTCTGCGCCAGCGACGCGCCCTGCTGGCTGGCGCGGCTCTCCGATCCGGAGCCGTTGGTGCGCGCCCGGGCCGCCTACGAGCTGGGCCGGGCCGGCGTCTCCGAGGCGGTGGGTCCGCTGGCGAAGGCGCTGGGTGAAGAGCAGCTGCTGGTCCGCGAGGCGGCGGCCCGCGCGCTCGACTGGCTCTGTGCCGTGCCTGCCGCCAAGGCCGCGCTCAAGGCCGCCGCCGCTCCCCTCGGCGCCCAGCTCGCAGCCGAGCAGGGAAAGTCGCAATACCAAACGGCCAACGAGGATCTCCGCCGGCTGCAAGTGAAGCTCGCGCGGCTGTGATATTCGTCACCGCGAGTGGCGCAGCTTGTCGGAATCCCCGCCTCCCCGGGCGTTGCCATCGGGCGTGTGCTCCCCGTCGACAGGCGGCGGGCGCGCGTCCCGCGTTACCACGTGCAGCCCGAGCAGATCGACGGCGAGATCGCGCGCCTCGACAAGGCGGTCACCGACTCGGTGGCGCAGCTCCACCAGATCCGGCTGAGCCTGGGCGAAGGCGAGCAGGGCGCCATCCTCGACGCGCACCAGCTGATGGCCGGCGACCCGACGCTGCTCGAGGGCGCGCGGCTGCTCATTCGCGAAGAGCTGCTCAACGCCGAGTGGGCCATCCGCCGCATGGTCCGCGACATCAGCGAGAAGCTGGGCTCGGACGGCTACATGGCCGAGCGCCGCGCCGACCTGGACGAGGTCTCCGACCGCATCGTCCACAACCTCATCGGCGAGCAGCCGCTGGCGGCCGAGCTGCCCGACCAGGATTCGATCATCGTCGCCTACGACCTGGCCACGGCGGACGCGGCGGTCCTGCTCTCGAGCGGCAAGATCAAGGGCCTGGTCACCGACTTCGGCTCCAAGACCTCGCACACCGCCATCCTCGCCCGCGCGCTCGAGGTCCCCTGCGTGGTGGGCGCGGGGCAGGCCAGCGAGATCGCCAAGGCGGGCGACCTCATCGCCCTCGACGGCAGCACCGGCGAGGTGCTGCTCTCTCCCGACGCCGCCGAGGTGGCCCGCTTCGAGACCGCCCGCGCCGAGGGCAAGGTGCGCGATTCGGCGCTGCTCGAGGAGCGCGACCTGCCGGCGGTCACCCTCGACGGCCGCCGCATCAACCTCTTCGCCAACATCGAGTTCCCCGAGGAGGTTCCCTCGGTGCTGGCCCACGGCGGCGAGGGCGTGGGGCTCTACCGCACCGAGTTCCTCTACTTGAACCGGGAGGAGCTGCCGAGCGAGGAGGAGCACTACCGCGCCTACTCGGGCATCCTGAAGGCGATGGCGCCGCGGCCGGTGACCATCCGCACCCTCGACCTGGGCGGCGACAAGCTGCCCATCGGGCACCGCTCGCACGAGCCCAACCCCGCGCTGGGCCTGCGCGCCATCCGCTTCACCCTCAAGCACCCGCAGCTCTTCCGCACGCAGATCCGCGCGCTCTTGCGCGCCTCGGTGCACGGCGAATTGCGCATCATGCTGCCCATGATCGCGGCGGTGGGGGAATTGCGCGAGGCCAAGAAGCAGATCGAGGCCCACCGTGCCGAGCTGCAGCGCGGCCTGCGCGAGCGCCTTGCACTCGGCGAGCGTGAAGCGGGCGAGCGCCGCTTTGACGCTGGCAATGGCGGGCACGCTCACGGAGAGCTCTTTGACGCCGAGGCCGACGAGGAGCGGCGCGGCCTGCGGATCGGAGGCGAGCCCGCCGCAGACGCCCACCCACTTGCCGTGGACGCGCGCGCCGTCGCAGGTCATCCCGATCATCTTGAGGACGGCAGGGTGGATCGCCTCGGCCTGCCGGGCGAGCTTCGGGTGGCCGCGGTCCATCGCCAGCACGTACTGGGTGAGGTCGTTGGTGCCGATGGAGAAGAAGTCCACCTCGCGCGCCAGGAGCTCGGCCTGGAGCACGGCGGAGGGCACTTCGATCATCACGCCGACCTTTACCGAC
>JANXXR010000200.1 GCA_025350525.1 Deltaproteobacteria bacterium | reverse complement strand
CGCGCCCGGGGCCACTGCCGAGGGCGCGAACGACTTGGCCAGCGTGGGGCGCGAGAGCAGCGTGGCGCTGGCTGGCGCGGCGTTGGTGACGTTGAGCGCGTTGGTGAAGCTCGCCGCCGCAATGGTGTCGAGGTAGCTCTGGGCGCTGGCCGCGGTGACCGCGACGGAGAAGGTGCAGGTGGCGTTGGCAGGCACGGTGCCGCCGCTCTGCGCAAAGGACGTGGAGCCGGCAGGCAGCGTCGTGGGCGCGAAGCCAGCGCAGCCGGTGACGGTGACCGGGCCCGCCGCGGTGAGCCCAGCCGGCAGCGCGTCGGTGAAGGCCGATGCCGACAGCGCCACCCCGTTGGGATTCTGCACGGTGACGACGAGCTGGGTGGTGCCGCCCGCGTTGACGCTCACCGGGTTGAAGGCGACGGTGAGGACCACCGGCTGGCGCACGTTGACGTCCTCCGCCGTCGAGCTGGCGGGGTTGTAATTGCTGCCCAGCACGAAGTCGCCGGTCGAATACGTTCCGCCCGGCGTGACCGTCTGCCCCGCGCTGGTGCGGGTCGGATCGTCGTAGGTGACCGAGGCCGGATTCTGCAGGACGCCCAGCGGAGTCGCGGCGGGAATGTTGGCGGTGAACGACACCGAGACCGCGCCGCCGCCAGGGATGCTGAAGGCGCCCCAGGCCGGAGCGGTCGCGCCCGCAGCGGGATTGTTGGTGATGGTGCGGGCGGCGCCGCCGGTGGTGGTGACGGTATCGGTGCTGGCGACGTTGAGGCCCGCGGGAAGGGCATCGGCCAGCACCACGCCAGTGGCGGTGCCGAAGCCTGAGGCGTTGGCGACGGTGATGGTGTAGCTGGTGGTGCCGCCCTGCACCGCATCCGGCTTGGTGGTGATCTTGGTAACGGTGAGGAGCGGGAAGCAGAGCGGGCTGGGCGTGGCGCCGGGGATGTCGGTCGGGACCACCGAGCTGATCTGAAAGCCGCCCGGCGAGGAAGACGAGCCGTAGGGAGCGGTCGAGGTGGCGCTGGGAGAGGTGAGGCCGTTGCCGCCGCCGTTGACGCTGATGGTGGCGTTGCTGCTGCTCGAGAGCGCGACGAATCCGCCTCCGCCGCCGCCGCCCGGCCCGTGCGGGTTGTTGTTGTAGGCGCCGCAGATGCCGCTGTTCTCAGTGCCGTTGCCGGTGTTGCTGCCGCCGCCGCCGCCGTTGGCGTTGATGGAGACGGTGCCGACGTTGCCGCTGTTGCCCGAGGCGAAGAGCAGCACCGCGCCGCCGCCGCCGCCGCCGCCCGAGGCGTCGTTGCACACGGTGGGGTTGCCGGAGGCGCCGTTGGCGTTGACGGTGCCGCTGCCGGAGATGGTCTTCGCGCGCAGGAAGACGAGGCCGCCGCCCGCCGCGCCGCTGGAGGCGACGCCATAGTTGGGGGTGCCGGTGCCGTTGTTGGTGCTGCCCGCGCCGCCGCCGCCGCCCAGGGAAAGGCGCGCCGCCGACATGGGCACGCCCTGTCCGCCGAAGCCGCCGGTCTGCGAGCCCGGCGGCGTGCCCGGCGTCCAGCCGTAGCCGCCCATGCCGCCCGCCGCGGAGCCGCCGCCGCCGCCGCCGCCGGTGTTCTGGTCGTTGCCGCCGTTGGGCGCGGTCTGCGGATCGCCGTCGGTGCCGCCGCCGCCGGCGTTGCCCGGAGCGCCGCGCGCGAGCGATCCGTTGGGATAGCCTTCGACGCCGTTGTCGAGGATGGCCCCGGCGCCGTTGGTGGCGGAGCCCAGCGGCGCGGGCACGAAGAGGTAGCGCGGCGTGCCGGCGATGCCTTCGCCCTTGGAGGCGTTGCTGCCCGTGAAGGGGCCCGGCGTCGCCCACGGGTTGCTGGTGAAGGTCGGGTCGGTGGGCGAAAGGGTCGAGACGTAGTCGCTGGCCGCGTAGGCCGGCTGCGCGGCGCCGCGGCCCTTCAGGTAGAGCCCGCCACCGCCGCGGAAGCCGCGAGCGGTCACGTCGATGGTCTGGCCATTCCAGCTGAGGACGCCGGCGACGTCGGCGACGAAGATGCCGCCGGTGGCGCCGTTCCAGGGCGCGGCGGTCACCTGGCCGCTCAGGGTCAGGGCGCTGTATTGCGGCGCCCGGATCACCTGGAAGGTGCGCTGTCCGTTGCTGCCCGAATACGCCTGCGATCGGTAGCTGTGCTGCAGCGGCGCGAGGAGCGGAATGGTGCCGCCCGACGCGTAGCTGGCCGCGACCGTGGCGTATTCGTAGACGCCGGCGTTGTTGAGGGCGATTTGCCCGGAGCCGGTCGAGCTGCCGCCGTAGCCCGAGTCATTGCTCGTCGAGAGGTCGGCGTCCTGCGTCTGGATGATGAGCAGCAGGTCGCCCGCGGCGATGGCCTTGGCGCTGCCGCCCGAAGAGGTGTCGACGGCGCCCACCGTCACGCTGGCGAGGCCGGCCGTGCCGCTCACGCCCGGGTAGTAGCTGTTGACGATGCCCGAGGCCGAGGCGGGCCCGTCCTTGCCGGGATTGGTGCAGCTGTTCGCCGCCAGCGCGCGCGGGGGGACAGCCGCGGCGGCGGCGAGGGCGAGGAGCAGGCTTGTGCAGGTTCTGGTCATTGCAGGTTCAGGTAGGCCGCCGCCTCGCGGACGGACTGCTGGTCAAACTTGAAGCGCAGCCGCAAGTACGGGCCGCGCGACTGGTAACCGGAAGCGCTGAAGTCGTGATCCTCGTACCCCGCGACGTTGACGCCCAGGCTGAGCCAGACGTTGGTGGCTGGAGAGACGCCCACCTCGGGGCCGCCGCTCCAGGCGATCTCCTGCGTTCCCCAGACGTGCAGCACGCTGGCGCGCGCTCCCAGGTCGAGGAACTCGGTGACGTCATAGCGCACCGTGACGCCGAGTTCGTCGGTGTAGCCCTGCGAGCTGCCGCCCGCCTCGACGGTGCGGCCGTACTTCGCGCCGTAGCCGGCCGAGATCTGGAGCTCCTTGCGCGGGCGAAAGTTGACGAGGAAGTTGTCGACCACGCGCCAGGAGTCGGTGGGCAAGAGCACAGAGGTCCTGCGATCGACCTTCCAGTCGAGGCGGTCGAGCAGGATCCAGTGCGTCTCTTGCGGGCGGTAGACGAAGCCGAAGCGCAGGTCGGCGCTGGTGGCATGCGAGCCGTCGGCGCCGCGGGTGCCGAGGAGCTGGCCGCGGCCCGCGTAAGCCCAGCCGCTGTTGCGCTCGGCGACCACGCCCGAGAGCAGCGACCACTTGTCTCCCGACTGCGCAGTCCGGCCCTCGACGCGGCTGTCCCAGACCAGGCTCTTCACCTGGTAGTTGGCGCCGGCGCTGGCGGCGGTGAAGTTCTCGCTGACCGCGCCCGAGGCCGGGGGAAAGGCAGGGTTCGGCGTGTAGAACTCCTGGTGCCGCAGCGTCTGGCTGCGCTCGGCGCCGGCGTCGATCTTCCACGCCTCCGAGAGCTGCAGCGTCTGGCGCAGGCCGAGGTTGCCGAAGACGCGGCCCGTGTTCTCGTTGAGATCGCGCTCGACCAGCGAGGTGAAGCTGCCGCCCTTCCAGGGCGTGGCGCGCAGGCCGATGCGCTCGCTGTTGGTGGCCGCTCCGGCGCCAAAGGTCACTTCCTCCGCCGTCAGCAGCGCCAGTTGCTGCGTCAGCTTGTACTCGGCCCGCCCGCCGATGCGGGTGGGAAAGTCCGAGCTGCCGTTGCCCCACACCGACTGCGCGTAGTCGAGCGCCAGCGTCAGCCGCTCTTGAAGGAGCAGCAGCTTGCCGCCGGCGGTGAGCTGTCCGGAGGTGCGGCGCGTGCCGTCCTGGAGGCGGTCGTCGGCATCGAGCAGGCCCAGGTAGGCGCCGTACGCGCGGGTGGCGTAGTTGAAGCGCGCCTCGCCGAAGAGCCGCTCGACGCCGGTCGAGAACGTATCCTGGCGGAAGGCCTGCGCGGTGACCCCGATCCGCTCGCTCAGGTGCAACGTGGCGTCGCCGCCCCACTTGCGCGTGCCCGACTCGCTCAGGGCCTGCTGGCCCAGCCCGAAGGCGCTCTGCTGCTCCCGGAAGTAGACCTTGGCGTCCACCAGCCTGGTCGTGTGCGCCAGCTCGGCGAGGAAGGCGTCGCCGGTGGTGCTGGCGCCGTTCAGGCGAGAGTTGGAAAAGGCCGCTTCGCCGCGCAGCCGGGTGTTCTGCAGGAGCTGGAGCTTCGCGTCGGCGCCGTAGAGATCGTTCTTCACGGCGCCCTCGCCCTCGTGGATGACGGTGACGCCGGCGCGCAGCCGCTGGTCGAGGAGCTTCACGCCGGCCCGCCCGCCCATGGTGTAGTCCTGCGCGCCCAGGCCCTGCGTCTCGTACTCGACCACGATGGTCAACGGGTTGAGCTGGAAGTCGCGGCTGGGCACCGGATCGCGGAAGAAGATCGTGCCGCTGTCGTAGTCGATGGAGTAGTCGGTGAAGCGCGTCAGCACCCGCGACTCGACGACGAGCTCGCTGCGGAAGCGGTCGCGGGTGAGCAGCGTCACCGTCTCCGAGTTGAGCGTGAGGAAGCGGCGCGACAGGTGGTAGAGGCCGGAGGTGCCGTCGCCCGGGATCTCGTCGCGGGCGTAGACTTGGTCGGTGCGGGCGCCGAAGCCGTTGAGCTCGAGGTTCTGCGTGTTCAGCTCCGCCTTGACGCCGTTCATGCGGCGGGAAAAGCGCGAGAGCTCGGTGACGGTGAGGCCGGTGTCGAAATCGCCGAAGAGCGCGTAGAACTGGTCGCGCTCGATCTTGAGGTAGACCTTGCGGGCGCTGGCGGCGTCGTACTGCTGCTGCGAGGCGTCGCCGTAGAGCGTGAAGTAGGTCTGCGGATCGATCTGCTGGAAGAGGCTGGTCCCGACTTGCTGCTGCTTCGCCGAGTCGTAGGCGGCGGTGATCAGCCACTTCGCGGCCACCTGCCCCTTGACGTAGAAGGCCACGCGACCGTCGGCGTAGAAGTTCTCGTCGGCGCCCGCCGCCCCCGCGGATTCCAGGTTGCCGGTGACGCGGTCGTAGCCGGCGGTGCCCTCGGCGAGGCCGACCAGGATCCAGTCGCGCAGCTTCGGGGCCGCCCAGGTCTGCGCTTCGCCGGTGACGAGGCCTACGCCCAGCACCGCGCGGTAGGAGCCGCCGCTGCTCACCGGCGCGAAGAGGACGTTGCCGTCGCGGTCCATCTGCACGGTGCGGCCCAGGGCGTCGTCGAGGGTGAGATTGTCGCCCTCGCGGCGCAGCGGCGAGAGGTTTCCTTCGCGCAGCTCGAGGCGGAGGGAGCCGTGGATCACCTGCCCCTGCCCGTCGAGCAGCTCGAAGCGGGCGTGCACCGGCGTCTTGCCGTCGGCGACGTTTCCCTCGGCGGAGAGGAAGTGGATCTGGCTGATCTCGCCGGTGCGGACCACCTCCGCGCTCTGGTGCAGGCGCTCGTTGCCGAAGGGATCGACGCCGGTGAGCAGCAGCGTGTGCGCCCCGCGGTCGCCGAAGTCGACGCCCACGAAGGTGTAGAGGGTCTTGCCGGTCTGGCGATCCTCGCTCTTGTACCCGATGCGCGAGGCGTCGACCTCCTTCCCGTCGACGAAGAGGTGGAGGGCGAGGAAGGCGTCGGCGCGGACCTGCACGGCGCCGTTGCGATCGGCGAGCAGGTCGCCGTCCCGCGGGGTGAGAAAGCCGTCCGCGGCGACCGCCTCGGCAGGCTTGGCCTCCAGCGCCGGTGCCGCCACCGGAGCAGCGGCGACGGGCACCGCGGCCACGGGCGGCGGCGCCGGCATCCAGTGCGTCTCGACGCGGACCGAGCCGCTCTTCTCCTTCGCCGTCCGCAGCACGGTGAACTCGGTGGTGTCCTTGGCGAAGACGGTCGCCTCGACGCGGCGGTTGGTGGCGCGGCCCGCGGCGGTGGTGTTGGGCGCCAGCGGCTCCAGCTCGCCCTTGCCCTCCGCCTGGAGCTTGTCGTCGCCCAGCCGGAGCGCCTGCAGGAGAATTCCGCCCACGATGCGGGCGCGCGCGAGCGAGAGCGCCGCGTTGTCCTTGAACACCTTTTGCCCGCGCTTGGTGATGCTCTGCGCGTCGGTGTGGCCGACCACCACGATGTGGTCGGGCGCCGACTTGACGAGCCGCCGGGTCAGGCTGGCGAGCTGCTCCTTGTCCTCGGGCGAGAGCGCCGTGCCGAAGGAGGGGAAGTGCGGCCGCAGCACCAGCGTGACCGGCTTGTGGACCAGCTCGCGGCCGACCTCCAGCGCGTTGTCCACCTCCAGCGCCGCCGCCGCGGTGACTCCCGCGCCGGTCAACGAGACGGAAACGGCAGAGGCGCCCACCGCGGCGTCCTCGGCGGCGTGGGCTCGGAAAGTGAGCGCGTGGGCCCACTCGGCGGGGAGCGCGCCCAGGGGCCAGCTCAGGACCGAGCCTGCGACGGCGGGATCGGGCACGGCCGCGCCGTCCAGGACCGAAGAGCCCGCGTCGTAGCTCAGGTTGCCCGGCAGAGTCAGGGTCAGCGCGCCACCGGTCACTGGCGACCGGGTGCCTCGCGCCTCGACGGTGAAGGCCGCGACGAGCTTGTCCAGCTTGTGCGAGAGCGCGAGGGTCACCTCTCCGGGCGCCGGCGGAGGCGGCGGCGGGGGCGGCTCGACCGGAGCCGGCGGCGGGGGCGCCCTCACGTGGAAGTCGGCGCGCCAGGCGGTCTGGCCAGCGACCTCGACGAACTGCGAGAACGAGCGCCCCGCGAAGCGGTCGTTGCGCGTGCACGAGACCGGCTCCCAGCCTGGGGGCAGCGAGTCGAGATCGAGCTGCACCACGTGCAGCCCGGGCCGCGCCCCCTCGAAGTGGTAGAGGCCCTTCTTGTCGGTGATGGCGAAGGTCCCGTCCTCGATGACGATGCGCGCGCCCGGCACCGCCACCGCGCCCACTCCCTCTGCCGCGTTGCAGTCGCCGGTGGTGACGCGGCCGAGGATGAAGCTGCGGGCGCTGAAGAAGTCGTCGCCGATGCGCACCCGCGCGGTGGCCAGGTTGGAACCGCCGCCGTTGGCCGCCGTCGCCGAGGCCAGGTTGACGGCGGTGGTGTTGACCTGCGCGGCGGCGCCCACCAGCGTGAGGAAGCGCACCGTCACCGTCGCGGCGGCGGCCAGGTCGCCCAGCTCGAAGGTCAGCGTCCGGCCATCGCTGCTCACCGCCGGATCGGCGAGCGGCGCCCCGTTCGCCTGCGCCGAGCCGCGGGAAAAGCGGAAGCCGGTGGGAAGCCGGTCGACCGCGCGCACCAAAGGCGCTCCCACGGCGCTGCTGGTGTTGGTGACGGCGATCTCGTACGCCACCGCGTCGCCGACGCCGGCCACCTCGCGGTTGGCGGACTTCTGCACCCAGAGCGCGACGGACTGGGGGTCGATGGGCAGGTCCACCCGCTGGGACGGCTGGTTGTCGAGCGAGAAGGGCTCGCCGCGCGAGCCCGGCGTCAGCAGGGTAAAGGGAGCGCCGGGCAGCGCCTGCAGCAAAAGGTCGGAGACCTTCGACGGCGCGGCGTACCCCGCCGGCGGCTGGAGGTCGTAGCGATAGGTGCCGGGGCGGAGGAAGGGAAAGCGGAACTCGCCGGCGCGGAAGCTGTGAACGCGCCCGGCGCCGTCCTGAGCGCTCTGTCCGGAGACCATCGTCGAGGGAAAGCTGCTGACGCCGTCGTCGGAGAACACCACCGCCGGCTGGCCGGTAGCGAGGTCGACCACCGTCACCCGGGCGCCGCTCACGGGGAGCCCGGTGCGGCTGTCGAAGACCTGGCTGAGCGGGTCCACCGTGGCCGCCGCCAGGACCACGTCGTTGGAGTAAGTGTCGACGTAGCGCGCGGTCAGGCGGCTCCCCTCCACCACTTGCAGCACCCCATCGTACGGCGTGCTCGAGGCGACCAGGCTGGTCCGGCTGCGCACGCCGGTCACGGAGGCGGAGCGCGCGGTCGGCAGGTAGCCGACGAAGACGCCGGTGGCATTTCCGTCCTCGGTGAGCTGCACCACCTCGGTGTCGCCGGTCAGGTCGTCGGTGACCTCGACCAGCACCGTGTCGCGCGCGTTGCGATCGAGATCCTGATCGCGATCGGCGACGCGGATGAAGACGGGGTCGCCCTGGTGATAGTAGCCGGTGGCCAGGAGCGGCTGGCTGCTGGTCAGGTCCAGCGAACCGGCCGCGCCGGCGAGCCGCGGCGAAGGCAGCGCCACCAAGGCCGCGGTCGGGTCTGCGCTGGGGCGGTAGGCGCCGGGCAGGACCGATTCCCGAGTCGCGGCGCTGGAGCGGGGCGCGAACTCCATCAGCTCGAGCACGGCCTTGGTGGGAATGCGAACGGTGACGGTGGCGGGGTTCGAGTCGGTGGGGCCGGCGTTGGTGGCGCCTTGCGCGGTGACGGAGGCGATGTTGACGATGCTGTCGGCCTGCCCGGCGACATCGGCAAGGGCCGGCGTTGCCATGCAAAGAGCGGCCAGCAACGCCATCGGCCCCCGCCCGCTGAGGCGTTGCAGCGCGGCGCAGGATCCGCGCTCCAGAGTCTGTGGCCAGAGTCTCCGCATGGCGGGACCCGCGGCGCCAGGGGGGCGCTGCGGGTCCAGGCCGATCAGTTGATCTTCGCCCCGAAGAAGAGGACCAGGACGCCGCCGCCGGCGACGGTGCCGGTGGCGCCGCCGGGGTTGTAGGTGACGGTGCTGCCGCTCACCGTGTAGCCGCCGCTGCCCTCGGTGAGCGCAGTCGCGCCTGCGTAGGTGGTGGCCGCCGAGGTGGCGAACCTCCCGGTGATCACCTGGTAGGTGAGGTAGGCCGGCAGCACGTCGGTGAAGGCCACCGAGGTGGCGCTGGTGGCGGCGCCGTTGGTGGCGGTGATCTTGTAGATGAGCACCACGCCCGGCGCGGCAGTGGCGCTGGCGTTGAAGGTCGCGCCTCCGTCGACGGAGACCAGCTTGGTGACCGTCACCGTGGGCCGCTGGACGGTGATGACCGTGGGCGTGGTCTGGGTGGTCGCGGGGCCCGGCGCGGTGGTCGAGGTGGCGGTGGTCGAGACCGTCTGGGTGCCCGAGCTGCCCGAGGTGACCGTGCCCGAGGGGACCGTCTCGGTGAAGGTCTTGCGCTCGCCGACCACGGTGCCGATGGCCTGGCCGGCGCCGGCGATGGCCCCGGTAAGGGTGATGGTGGCGGTGTTGGCGGCGGCGTTCTTGGTCACGCTCGAGACGGTGTACGGGTTTCCGCCGACGACGATGACGCTGCCAATGCCGATGCCGTTGATGGTGGCGAGGCCGTTGTTGTCGTAGGGCACGGTGATGCTGGGGTCGCCCACGTTCGCGGCCACCGCAAGCGTGGTGCCGCCGAGGGTGATGTTGGCCGGCAGCGTCGGGGTGACCGCGCTGACGTTGGCGGGCGTGGCGGTGCTGGAGAGGTTGTAGGTATCGGGCCCGTTGGCGGTGCCGGTGATGGTGTACGTCAACGTCGCGGCGGGGCCGCCCTGCGCGATGGTCTGCACCGGCGGCGAGGAGAGCGGCGCCGCGGAGGGCACCAGCGTGACTGTGACCGCAGCGCTGGCGGTCACGGCCGCCTGGGCGGCGCCGCCTGCGTCGTTGTAGTTCACCGTCGCGGTGTTGGTGATGACGGTGTTGGCAGCGGTGGAAGCGACCGCCGAAGTGGCGGTCAAAGCCAGCGCGCCGAGGATGAAGGCCGCGACGCGCGACGGCGCCCGGCTCGGATCGAGGACAGTTGACGGTTTCATGTGATGCCTTCCCCCCCTGAAGGGTTGAACGAACGTTGTGAGAGTTAGTTGACCCGTACGCGGAACGAGACTTGGCCGCTCGCGCCGGCGGGAACGCTGGAAACGGTCCAGCGGACGTGCGTGTACCCGGAGGGCGTGGCGACGCGCCGCTCGACCGCGCCGCCGGGGAGCTTCACCTCGTAGGTGAGCTTGACCGCTGGGGCCCAGGTCTTGCCGTTGTCGTTGGAGAAGGTGATCTCGACGCCCGCGTCCGCGCCGCTGGCGGCGACGAAGGTGGTGCCCTTGGGAATCGGATCCTCGATGACCGCGTTCTTGGCGGCCTCGTCCCCCTGGTTGGAGTAATGGAGCACGTACTCGAGGACGTCGCCGGGAGAGGCATTCGCGGCGGGGACCCAGCTGGTCGGCTTTCCGCTCGGCGACGGCCCGGCCACTTCCTTGAGCTGCTGGATGGAGACCACCACGCGCGGCTTTGCCTGCGCGGCTCCGGCGATCGCGAGGGTCGCAGCCAAGGCGGAATTCAACAGGATCGAAACAGGCATTTTTGCTCTCAGTCGGCGCTCGAGGGCCTATCCACCGATCAACTATCCGCTTGCCCACCTGTCAAGGTTTCGCCTGAGAAAAACTCCGGTACTTACCGGAGCCTACACGCCCTCATCGGGGGGGGCTCCCACTTGTCCTGGGCGGAGGGGCGGCGAGGCGGCCCAGCAAATCCGGTTCCCCGCCGGCGCTCAGGCAGAGTGAAAGGCCCCCTGGCGGCAGGGTTGCGGGGGCAGAAACGCGGTTGGCGTTCCCCTCGAGCGGCCTGTGCGCAGGAGGCTCCCCGGCGCTTACTCTGCAGTCGCGATATATGTGCTACTAGCAATCAACTGCTAGTAGCATTTGCTTGCGTAACGCATGGAGATGCGTCACCCTGCATCGATGCTCGGGGACCTGCAACGGATCGAAGCGGCCCTCGCCCGCCTGGCGCGGCTGGCGTCGCTGCCGGCGCCGCGGGGGGTGCCCACGCAGCGGCAGCTGGCGCTGCTCCGGACAGTGGACACCGGCCTTCGGGTCACGGTGGGAGAGGTTGCCCAGCGGCTCTCCCTGCATCCCTCGCGCGCCAGCCGGCTGGTGCAGGGCGCGCTGCGCCGCGGACTGGTCCGGCGCTACGCCTCGCAGGGCGACGGCCGCCGCGTCGAGCTGGGGCTCACGCCCCGGGGGCGCAAGCTGTCGCGATCGGCAGCGGCCCTGCAGCAGCGCGGCGTGGTCGGCGCGCTGCGCAGCTTCCATCCTCCCGAGCGGCGCCAGCTGGGACTGCTGCTCACCCGCCTGGCGGTCGCGCTGGAGACCGCGAAGGGCCCGCCCACGGCCGCCGCGCCCCCCGGCAGCTGAGACTCAGCCCGGCCTGGTCGCGGGCAGCGTGAACGACACCGTCGATCCGCTGCCGGGAGTGCTCTGTGCCCAGATGCGCCCGCCGTGCCCCTCGACGATGCACTTCGAGATGTAGAGGCCGAGCCCGAGGCCGCGCCGATCCTTCTGGGTCACCTGCCAATAGCGCTCGAAGATGGCCTCCAGCTTGTCGGCGGGGATGCCGGAGCCGCTGTCGGTGACGGAGAACCGGACCGCGCCCTCCTCCGCTTCGACCCGCAGCGCGATGTGCCCGCCCTCCGGCGTGAACTTGATGGCGTTGGTGATCAGGTTGGCCAGCACCTGGAGGATGCGCTCGTGATCAAATGGCGCCAGAAGCGGCTTGCCGACGATCTCCGAGGCGAAGGCGATTTGCTTCGAGGTCGCCAACCCGTGCAGGCCGTCGTCCGCGTCGCGCAGCAGGCGCTGCAGGTCTCCTTCTTCAGGGACCACCAGCGGTCGCCCCGTCTCGATGGTGGCCACGTCCACCAAGTCTCCGACCAGGCGGGACATGCGCCGGGTGAGCCGCTGGATCCGCTCGGCGCGGGCCCGGACGTTGCTGTCAGGCCCTGGCGGCTCCTCCTTCACCAGGAGATCGGCGGTGGTGAGGATTCCCGAGAGCATGTTCCGCAGGTCGTGGCAGACCATCGCCAGGAAGGTGTCCCGCGTGCTGACCTCGGCATCGGAGCGGGACCGCTCGGTGAGCAAGTGCAAATCGGTGGTGTCGCGCTCCAGCTTGAAGAGCTCGTCGAGGCCCACCCGGCTCGCGACCCGCTCCCGCCGCAGCGCCAGATCCTCCGTGTCGCGCTCGGTGCGAACGGCGGCATCGCCCCGCGCGCGCTCCTGCTGCACCGTCTCGCCGCCGCCCTCGAGCGGATGATCGGCAGCCTCCCGCGCCGCCCGCAGCACCGCGTCGGCCCGCTTCCGCGCGCCTCGGACCACGCTGTCAGCCTCGGCGTCGATCACGGCCCGCTTCTCCGCCAACTTGCGGTCGGCCTTGCTGCGCTCCTCGTCCAGGCTGTCGTCGGTCGAGGCCCGCTCGGGGCTCTTCTTCGGATCCATTCTCGGGCGACTCCAAATCAACGGCGCTTGCTGCGATCGGAGGCGGGCCGCCAGCGTCCAAAGGCGGTGTTGGGGGCCTTCCCCATCCGCCGCATCACCAGCACGACCAGCGCCGCCACCGGAAGCAGGTGGATGAACCCGCCCAGCGTAATCGAAAAGAAGAGCGCGGTGGCCCAGATCCCCACCGCGAGCAGCATCAGCATCCAGAACATGACGGTTTTCCCGCGCCGGCCGGGCCGCGTTGAGGGCGAAGGAGAGAAGGCATGATAGAAAGCATAGGAGCGCTCGCTGGCAAAGCTTCCCTTTCGCGCCCAGCTTCCTCCCGATCAGGCAAGCTTCCACCTCGAGAAAGGGTTATGGGTCTGGATCCACGGAAAGGTGGTTCGACTTCATGCCCAGGGAAATCCTGTTCGACGTGCGCGCGCGCGAGACGATCTTGAGAGGCGTCAACGCGCTCGCCGACGCGGTCAAGGTCACGCTGGGCCCCAAGGGCCGCAACGTGGTCATCGAGAAGGCCTTCGGCGCCCCTACCATCACCAAGGACGGCGTGACGGTGGCGAAGTCGATCGTGCTGCACGACCGCTTCGAGAACATGGGCGCGCAGATGGTCAAGGAGGTCGCGAACCGCACCTCGGACATCGCCGGCGACGGCACCACCACCGCCACCGTGCTGGCCCACGCCATCTATCGCGAAGGCTCGAAGCTCGTGGCCGCGGGCAACAGCCCCGTCGAGATCAAGCGCGGCATCGAGCTCGCCGTCACCGCCGTCGTCGCGGAGCTGAAGAAGATCT
>JANXXR010000149.1 GCA_025350525.1 Deltaproteobacteria bacterium | reverse complement strand
CGTCGTCGTCCACCACCAGCACGCGGCCCAGGCTCACGGGACGCGACCCTACTCCCCTGAAATTTGTCACGACGAAAAATCGCGGAGCGCGGCAGTCGCAATGCGCAATTTTACACGGGTGAGTCCCGCTCCCACGGCGACAACCGGGGGCGCTTTTCATAGGATTGCCTGGTGCTCAAGGTCATGGTGGTGGACGACGACCCGGATATTCGAGCCGCGCTGCGGATCTGCCTCGGGTCGGAAGGCTTCGAAGTGCAGTCCTGCGCGGACGGCCAGGATGCGATGAGCAGCCTCGACGCAGGGGCGCTCCCGCAAGCGATGATCCTCGACCTGATGATGGCCGAGAATGAACGGGTTCGAGGTGATCGAGGCGCTGAAGCTGAAGGCGGCCTAGTCGCGAATTCCGGTGGTGGTCGTCTCGGCGAACCGCGGTTACTCCGCCGAGGACCTGGGCGTGATGTCGGTGCTGCGGAAGCCGTTCGAACTGGAAGAGCTGGTCGGGACCCTGCGCGCCATCGCCGCGTGAGACCCAGCCGGGCGAGGACAGTCCGGTCGAAGGTGGCGGGCCCAGCAGGATTCGAACCTGCGGCCTTCGGATTCGTAGTCCGACGCTCTATCCAACTGAGCTATGGGCCCCAAGCCTTCGTGGCGGAGAGGGAGGGATTCGAACCCTCGATACAGCTTTGGGCCGTATACTGGTTTAGCAAACCAGCGCCTTCAGCCTCTCGGCCACCTCTCCCAACAACGCTGCAACTGCCCCCTCGGCCAAGCGCCCTCGGGGACGAGCCTTCTAGATCGCGTCGCGGGGGCCGTCAAGGGCCGACTGCTTGACGACGGGCGCCGGGGGCGGCACAACCGCCCGACGCGCCTGTAGCTCAGCTGGATAGAGCAGCGGCCTTCGAAGCCGCGGGCCAGAGGTTCGACTCCTCTCAGGCGCGCCAACTGAACTACGCGGGAATCAGGCCCTTCTTGAAGCTGCCCCCGAGGCACTTGGGGCGCCTGCAGGGACTCTTGCAGCACTAATGCAGCAAAACTTTCGAGCTTCGGCAGCCGATCGATCTGCGCGTGCAGGTAGCCTGGCACGAGGTGCGCGTAGGTCTCGAAGGTGATCTTGGGATCGCTGTGCCGGAGGATCCGCGCCACCGCATAGAGGTCGACGCCGGCCGCGAGGAGCAGCGTCGCGGTCGTGTGCCGCGTATCGTGCAGCCGGAACTTGCGCGGGAGTGCCTTGGCCCAGAGGAGCATCTTGCACTTCGGGCAGTGGCGACGCTCGCAGTCGGAGTGCTTCTCTTCGTGCGGGGCGCCGTTGCGCTTGCAGCGCCGGCAGAGGTGCAAGTAGCCGTCGACGATGCCCGCGTGGGTGAGCGCGGTGCGCAGTCGCTTGCCGAGCTTGTCGGCTTCGGTGCGCATCTCTCCGTCGGCGCGCGGAAAGAGCAGCGAGCCCTTCGATGCATCGAGAGCCGCTTCGAGGTACGGCACCAGCGCAGCCGCGATCGGCACCGCCTCTTCGCGAGCGCCCTTGGTGGTGTCGTTGTCGTAGGAGCGGCGGACCGTGAGCAGCCGCCGCTTCAGGTCGACGTCGCGCTTCTGCAGTCCGAACAGCTCGCCCTTGCGCAGGCCCGCGTAGAGCGCAGTGGCGACGACCGGCCGATCTTCACCGCTGAGCTCGGCGAGCAGCCGTGGGACCTCGTGCGGCTCGAGGAACGCCGGCGCGCGCTTCGGCACCTTGCGCGGCTTCGTGTCCGACGCTGGATTCTGGCCGTGAACCAGGTCGGCGCGACGCGCGCGGTTGAACGCGGTCCGCACCATCGCGCGCAGCTTGTTCACCGACGCGGGCCCCAGGCCCTTCTGCGACCAGTGCTGCAGGAACAGTTCGAGGCGGCCGGACGTGAGCGCGACGACGGGCAACCGGATCAGCTCGGTGGTCTCGAAGTAGAGGCGGAAGCGATCCTCTTCCCTGCCCGCCCAGGTCTTGCCGGTGACGTAGGTGTTCAGCCACCAGCGAAGCAGCGCGCCAACAGTGAAGGCTCGATCGGTGGGCATCGGCTCCAGACCGTCGCGCTGGCGGCGAGACTTGAGCGCGAGCGCCTCTTGCAGCTCGCGCGCCTGCGCCTTGGTGCGCGCCTCGGCCAGGATGACGTTGCGCCAGAGCCCGGCGGCGTTCTTCACGCGCCCGTACCACTTCCCTTCCCTCTGGAATGGCTCGGCCATCGCTCAGGTCCTCTTGCTCAGATCGATTTGTACCGCGAGCCACCGATGAAGCGCCGACGGCAGGAACCGGATCCGAGAGCCCAACCGCAGCGAGGGCAGCTTCCCGCTCGCCGCCCACTCGTACACGGTATTGCGGCCGAGCCGCAGGAAGGCGGCGGCTTCGCGGACCGTCCACAAGGCTTCTGCGCCGATCTCCGAGCTTCTCATTTGTGCCCCTTCGCCTTCTTCTCGAAGCCAGCCCCGCCCTGGTCGCGAATCTCGTTGTAGCGGCGCGCGAGCAGGTGGCCGACGTATTCGTACTGGTCGAGCCCCATCGCCTTGCGGTCGGCTTCGAGCACGTCGGCGATCATCTTGGGGAGCGCCCACCAGTCGCGCATTCCATCGAGGACGCGCGCGACGTACTCGTTCATCGACCAGTTCCGCTCGGCCGCGGCGTGTCTCAGCCAGGCCATGACGGAATACGAGAGCCGGAAAGAAACGACCGGCTTCGCTTCGAGGTTCGGAGTCTTCGGCATGTCTTGTCTTGTAAATCTATGTGTATTACAAGTCAACTTGCATGATGGTTACGGGCTCGAAGCTGGCAAGCGGACCGGGAACAAGGCTCGGTCGATGGATGGATCGTGCGGTTTCGAGGCTCTCGCGGGAGACGACTTGCGAGGCAGGTTTCGAGGCGACTGCCGGTTCCGCCCCGCTCTTTCACGCACTTGGCTTCGAATCGGGTGTGCGTCGGGGCTGTCGTTCGACAGCCTGCGCCCCTTCCCGGCCACCCACTCCCAACCACTGGATTGGGTGGCCGGGAATTGGCTTTCTTGTGAGGGAGAAGTGATGGAGCAGTCAATGTTGTTCAAGGAGGCGGGGCGGAATAGGCAGTTGACGGAAAGGGATCGGGAGTTGTGTGGATTCTTGGCAGTGTGTCGGTATCTGACGAGGGAACAAATTGAGAGATTGATGTTTCCAGGAAGAAGCAAAGCAAGATCATCGACGAGGTTGAGGCAGTTGGCGGCGAGGGTCGGTGGGCAGGCGGCGGTGCTGCGTGGTGACCTGGGATTCGGAAGCGCGGACGGCTGGACGACGGTGTGGGCTCTGACGCCGGAAGGATTTCAGGTCGGAGCGGAGCGGCTCGATCTGAAGCTCGAGCGAGTACCGAAGCACGACGTGGGTCAGGCGTTCTTGAAGCACGAGGTGCTGGTCAACGAGGTCTTCCTGGGTCTCGTGCCGCAGGACGGGAAGACGCCGGCGAAGGTGCCGCGGCACTTTCGCTGGATCCTCGGCGAGTACCTCAACCTGCCTTTCGAGGAGTTCGACCGCACCGCGCTCCGCCTGGAGAAGCGCAGGCTGCAGCCCGACGCGATGCTCGAGGATCCCGCGCACCACCGCCGCTACTTCATCGAGTACGAGACCGGCAGCGCGACGATCAACGACGCGAAAAAGTCCACATCGACTCGCGCCAAGCTCGACCGCTACGTCGCGTTCTTCAACGGCAACTACCGCACGCACTTCCGCGACGGCTGGCGCCCACGCCTCCTCTTCGTCTCGCAGAGCGAAGCACGCGCCGCCTCGATCGCCGAGCTGCTCGGCAAGGATGGCTTCCCAACAGGCGGCGCATTCGGAGGCCGGGCCCTGACGCTCGACGGCGCGAAGCAGTTCCTCACCCGCAAGCTCTCCTCGGCAGCATCCTCGCCCGCGAGCGAAAACCCCGCCCTGGCCCGACCGGCCTCAGCCAATGCTTCGGTCCGGCCTCTGGCAGCTCCGAGTCCCGTCAACTGGGCTGAGGCTGCTCCGTATCGCCCGCCGCCGCCACCGCGGCCAGGACTCGAAACCAGCCCCGCGCTCTGCGAAGCAGAAGAGCGGCTCCGCCGCGGCCGCGTCTCCGTGCGCGGCGAGCAGCTCATTCGCCTGGAAACAGAGATGGGCGCGGTGTTAGA
>JANXXR010000105.1 GCA_025350525.1 Deltaproteobacteria bacterium | reverse complement strand
GTGCGTCCTTGATCTCAAACTTGAACGGAGCGGTCTGCTCGCTGCTGTCGCCCACTGGCCACTTCCTCCCGGGTGGACCAGTTTACCCGGGGAGTCGCGATTCGCAAAGGGACGATTGGCGGATGCACCTCAGGGCCTTCCTGGCCCCCATGCACGAGAACCATCACCGACACGACTTCGCCCACGGAAACGAGGACGAGGACGAGCACGGCTTTTAGCGAGCGGCATTGCTTCCTAAGCGCGCAGAGCCTCGGTCTCGAAGGCTTTGAGGATCTTGCCGGCGTCGTTCTCGCGCACGGCTTTGACCAGGGCGTCGGTGTCGCGGCCTTCGCCGGCCAGGATCTCGCGCCGCGAGAGGATGAGGTCGCGCATGGCCTCGCCCCACAGCTCCGGGTGGAACTGCACGCCGGCCACCGTCTCCGAGAGCCGGAAGGCCTGCGCCGCGCAGTTCTCGTTGGAAGCGAGCAGGGTGGCGGAGGCGGGCAGCGGATCGACCGCGTCGAGGTGGGTGGCGTGGACTTCCAGCTCGCCCGGCGCCGCCCAGGCAAAGAGCGGGTCGCGCCGCGCCGCCTCGGTGAGCGTCACGCGCACGGAGCCGATCTCGCGGCCCTTCGGGTTCACCACGACAGAGCCGCCGGCCGACCGCGCCAGGAGGTGGTGGCCGAAGCAGACGCCCAGCACCTGCGTGCCCCCTTCCGCCACGCGCAGCAGATCGTCGCCGAGCTGCGCCATCCACGGCGCCCACTCGGTCACGCTGAGCGGCGACCCGGTGACGATGATCCCCTGCGGCTTGACCCTCTCGAGGCCCTGGTCGAGCCGCTCGCCGTCGTGCGCGCGCAGCACCGGCAGCTCGCGCCCGAGCGCGCGCGAGAACCATGCCGGATAATCGCCGAGGAGCCGCGTCGTCCCAGTCTGAACAATCAACAGTCCGCCCATCCGCACAGTCTAAGCGATGCGGCCTTGACGCGCAGTCCCCTCGCGACCACGCTTGCATCCTCATGGACACCGCCAAGAGTCGCAGCAGCCAGATCGATCACCTGCGCGAGCAGTTCAAGAAGGACGGGATCCGCAAGGTCAAGCTGGGCGGCTTCGACATCGACTGCATCCTGCGCGGAAAGTACGTCTCGCTCGACAAGTTCTGGGGCGTGGCCGACTCCGGCATCGGCTTCTGCGACGTCATCTTCGGCTGGGACTCGGGCGATCAGCTCTACGACAACGCCAAGGTCACCGGCTGGCACTCGGGCTACCCGGACGCGCACGCGAGCGTGGATCTCTCGACCTACCGGCCCATCCCCTGGGAGGAGGGCACGGCGGCCTTCCTGCTCGACTTCGAGGTGCCGGCGGCGCCGCGCAAGCTGCTCCAGCACGTCGAGCAGAAGGCGCGCTCGATGGGCTACGCGCTCAAGTGCGCCAGCGAGTACGAGTTCTTCATCTTCAAGGAGACGCCCGAGTCGGTGCGCGCCAAGGGCTACGCGAATTTGACGCCGCTCTCGCCCGGCATGTTCGGCTACTCCTGGCTGCGGGCCAGCGAGAACGCGCCCCTGGTGCACGCGCTGCAGGACGGGCTCAACGCCTTCGACATCGAGATCGAAGGCTTCCACACCGAGACCGGCCCCGGCGTCTACGAGGCGGCCATCAAGTACGACTCGCTCTTGCGCGCGGCCGACAAGGCGGCCTTGTTCAAGACGGCGGCCAAGGAGATCTGCGCGCGCCACGGCGTCATGCCCTGCTTCATGGCCAAGGTGAGCAAGGATCTGCCGGGCTGCTCGGGGCACCTGCACCAGTCGCTCTGGTCCCTGGACGGCACGCCGCTCTTCCACGACCCCAAGGGCCCGCGGGGGATGAGCAAGCTGATGCAGCATTACCTCGCGGGGCAAGTTCTGTTGATGCCGGCGGTGACGGCGCTGATCGCGCCGACCATCAACTCCTACAAGCGCATGGTGCGCGGCGCCTGGAGCCCCACGCTCGCCACCTGGGGCGTCGAGAACCGCACCACCGCGCTGCGGGTGATCGGGGGCTCGCCTTCCGCGACGCGGGTCGAGTACCGGTTTGCGGCGGCGGACATGAATCCCTATATCGCGCTGGCCGCGTCGATCGCCTGCGGCCTGTACGGGATTGAAAAGGAGCTGCCGCTCGGGCCCGAGACCACCGGCAACGGCTACGACGCCAAGGCGCAGCCGCTGCCGCCGTCGCTGCGGCTCGCGACCGAGGCGCTGGCGGCTTCGAAAGAAGTGCGCGAAATCCTGGGCGAGCAGTTCGTCGATCACTATGTTCGCACCCGCGACTGGGAGTGCCGGCAGTTCGAGAGCGCGGTGACGAAGTGGGAGCTGGAGCGGTACTTCGAGATCATCTAGAGGAGACGACATGGGCGTGATGAGCTTTCCGACGCGGATCGTGTACGGCAAGGGCACCATCAAGGAGCTTCCCGCCGAGCTGAAGCGCTTCGGCGCCTCGAAGCCGCTGCTGGTGACCGACAAGGGGATTTTGCAGGCGGGGCTGCTCCGCTTCATCTCGCCGCTGCTCGAGCACGCGGGCATCAAGGCGCCCGTCTTCTCCGACTTCGCCGCCAACCCCACCGACGCCGACGCCATCCGGGGCGCCGAGGCCTATCGCAAAGCCGGGGCCGACAGCGTGCTGGGCGTCGGAGGCGGGGCCTCGCTCGACATGGCCAAGGCCATCGCGCTCTTGGTCAATCACGCGCCGCCGCTCTCGCAGTACGACGACGCCAAGGGCGGCGACGCGCTCATCACCAGCAACATCCCGCCCATCATCCAGGTGCCCACCACGGCGGGCACCGGCAGCGAGGTGGGGCGCAGCACGGTCCTGGTCATCGACGGCACCAAGGTGGTGATCTTCTCCCCGTACCTGCTCGCCAAGGTGGCCATCCTCGATCCGGAGCTGACCGTCGGCCTGCCGCCCTTCATCACGGCCGCCACCGGCATGGACGCGCTCACGCACAACCTCGAGGCCTACGTCGCCAAGGGCGAGCACCCGCTGGCGGACGCCATCGCCATCGACGGGCTGCGCCGCATCGCCGCCAACTTGAAGAAGGCGGTGCAGAACGGGAAGGACGTCGAGGCGCGGCAGGAGATGCTGCTCGGCTCGGCCTTCGGCGCCATCGCCTTCCAGAAGGGGCTGGGCGCCTGCCACTCGGTGGCGCACGCGCTGACGCCGGTCGCAGGGACGCACCATGGGCTCGCCAACTCGCTGATGCTGCCGGCGGTGGTGAACTTCAACCGCATGGTCGCCGAGGCGCGGCTGGCCGACGCCGCGGTGGCCATGGGGGCCGACCCGAAGATGAGCGCTCCCGAGCGGGCTCACCTCTGCGTCGAGATGGTGGACGACCTGCGGGTCGCCTGCGGCCTGCCGCGCAAGCTGTCCCAGGCGGGCGTCAAGCGGGAGATGATCCCGCAGCTGGTCGAGAAGGCGCTGGCCGACGCCTGCCACCAGTCGAACCCGCGGCCGGTGACGCAGGTGGATTTCGAGCGCCTGATCAACGAGGCGTTTTAAGAGGAGGCCTGAGGCCTGGGGCCTTCCTCTCTGTTACCATCGGTGACGTGGACGCCGCCGAGACATCCCGCAAGCTGCTGCAGCGATTCGTCTCGCAGGAGCCCATCGACCTTTTCCGGGCCTCGCTGGCGGTGG
>JANXXR010000031.1 GCA_025350525.1 Deltaproteobacteria bacterium | reverse complement strand
CCGCCAGGTCCTGGCCAAGGTCGAGTTGGGCGAGGCCGACGCCGCCATCGTCTACCGCACCGACGCCGCCGGCAAAGGCGTGCAGGTCATCGCCATCCCCGAGGAGATCAACGTCACCGCGCGCTATCCGGTGGCCGTGCTCAGAAGCGCCCGCCAGCCGGTCCTCGCCGCGCAGTTCGTCGAGCTCTTGCGCTCGCCCGCCGGTGCCGCGACGCTGTCCAGGTTCGGCTTCACCCGATGAGCCGCGCCTGGAACGCAGCGCAAGCCGCGGCCACCGCGCTCTTGGCCGCCTTCCTTGCGCTGCCCATCGTCGCGCTCGCCACCACCTTGGGCTGGTCGGGGCTGGGCGCGGGCTTTCGCAACCCGCTCCTCGCGCCGGCGCTGCGCCTCTCCGCGCTGACCACCAGCTGCAGCCTGACCCTGGTGGTGACGCTGGGGACGCTCTTTGCCTGGCGGGTGGCGCGGCGGCCCTCGCCTTTTCTCGAGAGCCTCGCGCAGCTCCCGGCGGTGATTCCGCCGGCGGTGGCCGGCGTCGGCCTCCTGCTCGCTTTCGGGAGGCGCGGGCTCTTCGGCGCCTTCCTCGAGCGGCACGGAATCGCGCTCGCCTTCTCGACGCCGGCGGTGGTCCTCGCCGAGGCCTTCGTCTCGGCGCCCTTCTTCATTCAGGCGGCCATCGCCGCCTTCCGCCGCGTGGACGAGAACGCGCTGGTGGTCGCCCGCACGCTGGGCGCCACGCCCTTCGGCGCCTTCCGCCGCGTCGCCCTGCCGCTCGCCGCGCCCGGGCTCGCCGCCGGCGCCGCCATGAGCTGGGCGCGCTCGCTGGGTGAGTTCGGCGCCACCCTGCTCTTCGCCGGCAACCTGACCGGCCGCACCCAGACGCTGCCGCTCGCCGTCTACACCGCCATGGAGTCCGACTTGCGCGGCGCCCAGGCGCTCTCGTTGGTGATGGTCGCGCTGGCCCTGTTGGTGCTGCTGGTGGTGCGTCGGGTGCAGCGTGCTTGAGGCGCGCGTGGTCACCGGGCTCCTCGATCTGCAGCTCGCCATCGGCCCGGAGACGGTGCTGCTGGCCGGACCCAACGGCGCCGGCAAGTCCACGCTCTTGCGCCTGCTCCTGGGCATCGACGCGCCCGGCTCGGGGCGCATCGCGCTGGGCGGCCGCGTCCTCTTCGACGGCAACGTCGACCTGCCGCCCGAAGCGCGGCGGCTCGGCTACCTGCCGCAGGACTACGCGCTCTTCCCGCACCTCGACGTGCGCGGCAACGTCAGCTTCGGGCTGCGGCCCCACCAACGCGCGGCGCGGACGCAGGAGGTGCTGGAGGCGCTGCAGATCGCAAAGCTGGCGGACCGCCGCGTGCAGGAGCTGTCGGGCGGCGAGCGGCAGAAGGTGGCGCTGGCCCGCGCGCTCGCGCCCCGCCCGCTGGCGCTGCTGCTCGACGAGCCCTTCGCCGCTCTCGACACCCAGGCCCGCCGCCAGCTGCGGCAGTTCCTCTCGGCGCAGCTCGAGGCGCTGCGGCTCCCGGCGCTGGTGGTCTCGCACGACCCCGCCGACGCCGGCGTGGGGCGGCGCATCCTGATGATGGAGCGCGGCCGCATCGTGCAGGAGGGAACCTTCGAGGCCCTGCGCAAAGCCCCGGCCACGCCCTTCGTCGCCGAGTGGACCGCGCGCTGACCCTCGAAGCGCGAACGGCGGCGACCCGAAGGCCGCCGCCGCCCGCCTGCTTCATCCTGCGAGACTACTGCGTCGCGACGTCGTCGTAGAGCGTGTACGTCGGGTCGGACGAGTAGTTGTCATCGTGGCTGGTGAGGGTCAGCGTGTAGCTGTGCCCGGCCGTGATGGTCGAGCTGTTCTGCACCCAGGTGGCGGTGTTGGTGCAGGTCTTGGCCAGCACCGTGGTGGTGGTCGCCGTGGTGTTGTCCTTGAGCGTGGCCGTGGCCCAGACGTAGGTCACGGTGTCGGGGCAGGTCACCTTGTACCAGAAGCTCACCTTGGTGCTGCCGGCGGGCGCGGTGAAGGTCTGGCTGATGCTGCTGTCGCCGTTGGTCGGCGTGGTGGTGCCGAGCCGCGCGGCGTAGGTGCCCGAGTGGCCGCCCGTGGTGACCGCAGTGGTGCCGCTCGTCGTCCAGCTGGAGAGCGTGCCGGTCTCGAAGCCGCCGTTGACGATGGCGTTGGCCGGAGGCGGAGGAGGAGGCGGCGGCGGCGCGCTGCTGGTGAGGACCACGTCGTCGAAGAGCGTGTAGGTCGGGTCCGACGCGTAGTTGTCGTCGTGGCTGGTCAGCGTCACCGTGTAGCTGTGGCCCGCCGTGACCGCCCCGGTGAGGTTGGTCCAGGCGGCGCTGGTGGCGCAGGTCTTGGCGAGCAGCGTCGCGGTGGTGGCCGCGGTGTTATCGGTCAGGGTCACCGTCGCCCAGTCGTAGGTGACGCTATCGGGGCAGGTCTCCTTGTACCAGAGGCTGATCCCGGTGGTGCCCGTCGGCGCGGTGAAGGTCTGCGAGATTGTGCTATCGCCGTTGGTGGGCGCCGTGCTGCCGAGTTGCGCGCAGTACGACCCGCTGTGGCAGCCCGAGCTCACGGCAGTCTCGGAGGCGCCGGTCGCCGTCCAGCCAGAGAGGCTGCCGTTCTCGAAGCCGCCGTTGCTGACGCCGCCGCCGCCGCCGCCACTCGACGTCACCGTCAAGGAGACGCCGGTGGTGTGCGTCGCCGAAGTGCCGGTGCCGGTGACGGTCACGCTGTACGTGCCGGCCGTCGTGCTGGCGCCCACCGTGATGGTGAGCGTCGAGCTGCCGCCGGAGGTGACGCTGGTGGGAACGAAGGCCGCGCTGGCGCCCGAGGGCAGGCCGCTCGCCGAGAAGCTGACGGTCTGCGCGCTGCCGCTGACGGTGGCGGTGGAGATGGTGCTCGCGCCGCTGCCGCCCTGCGCGATGGAGAGGCTCGACGGGCTGGCGCTGATGGAGAAGTCGTTGCTGACCGGCGCCGTCACCGTCAGCGTCACGCTGGTGGAGTGGGTCGCCGAGGCTCCGGTGCCAGTGACGGTGATCGGGTACGAGCCGGCCGGCGTGCCGGCCGAGGTCGCGAGGGTCAAGGTCGAGCTGCCGCCCGAGGTGACGCTGGCGGGGCTGAACGAGGCGGTGGCGCCCGAGGGCAGGCCGCTCGCCGAGAAGCTCACGCTCTGCGCCGAACCGGTGGTGGTGGCGGTCGTGATGGTGCTGGTCGCGCTGCCGCCCTGCACCACCGACACCGAGGTCGGGCTGGCGCTGATGGAGAAGTCGTTGGTGGCGACGGCGCCGCAGCCCGAGAGCTTGAAGGTGGCGACCTGCGTCGCCCAGTTGAAGGTGCCGTTCGAGGGGATGTACTCGGTCGTGTACCAGAAGGTGCAGTTGTCGCTCGGGTCCACGCTCAGGTTCGAGTAGTCGCCCCACCGCGACAGGTTGGTGGTCTGCGAGCCGCCGCCGGCGGGCAAGGTGGTCTCGCCCTGGGCCATGGTGCCGGCCGCGTCGGAGGCGTTGCGGCCGGTGAGCGCGATGGCCGGGTGCGTGGACGACGACGACTTGCTGAAGCCGAGGCCGATGCCGCCCGAGGCGTCCATCGCCGCCGAGCCCATCCAGCGGTAGTTGGCGTCGGGCGCGTAGGTCCCGGACTGGAAGAGCGAGAGCGCATTGCCCGCTGCTCGCAGCTCGTACCAGCGCACGCCGGTCGAGGTGCCGGCGGTGACGCTGTGGTTGACGACCAGGTGCTCGACGCCGTCGGAGGTCTTGCGCCACTGCAGGCGGTACATCATGCGGTCGGCCAGCGAGTCGAGCTGCTGGGTGGTGCCGCTCTGCGGAATGCAGGTACCGCCGGCGCAGGCTTCAGCGAAGGTCGGGACGGCGATGGTGGTCGGGCCGGAGAAGGTGGAGTTGGCGGGAGTGGTCCAGTCGACGTGGAACTTCCAGTAGGCGAGCGTTTGCGTGTCGGCGCCGAGGCCGACCACGTACTCGGGCTCGCCGGCCGCCGGCGTGGCGGCGCCGTCGATGTCGGCGGGCAGGATGCCGCCGTAGGTGGTGCTGGTGTCGAAGCACTGCTGGGTGGCGGAGAGGCCCGAGAGCATGCGGGTGCGGTCGAAGGCGCAGGTCTTGGCGCCCGCGAAGGTCGAGCCGCCGGTGAACATGTTGTAGGTGAAGTAGTAGGCGTCGCTCCAGACGCCGGCCTTTCCGTAGTCGTTGAAGGCCGAATAGGTGAAGTCGTAGGTGTTGTAAGCGCCGGTGGGATCGCCCGTCTGCGAAACGGCGATGCACTGGTGGTAGTTCGGGTTGGGGTTGGTCACCGCGAACTGCGAGATGAACCAGCGATCGGCCGCCTGGTCATAGAGGACGACGGGGTCGCCGTCGTTGTCGGCGGCGCACAGTCCGCCCAGGCTCTGGAAGAGCGAGTTGATCGGCAGGGGGCCGTGCAGCTTGGTGCCGCTCTTGTTCCAGACCATCAGGTCCTGGTTGACCGTCTGCACGTAGTGGTTCGGGCCGACGTCGCCGTTGGTGTCCGGCGGCGCACCCGTCACGCTGAAGGTTCCGTTGGGGCCGGAGAAGCCCTGGCCCACGCCCGCGAACGAGAGCGCGACGGTGGGGGCGAGCAGAGTCACCACGCTGCTCTGTACCACCGGGTCGCGCACCGACTGGGCGCGGGGAGCGTAGTGGCGCGGGATGCGCTTCACTTCGTGATCGGGGTTGGTGTTGGTGGCCGGAACGGCGAGGAGCGAGAGCGGCGGCGTCGAGGCGTGGCGTTCGGCCAGCTGCACGGAAGGCGACCGCAGATCCTGATAGTCGGGGTTGTTGTTGGCCTGGGATTCTGCGGCGGGCATCTGCGCGCAGGCGGCGAGGAGGGTGAGCAGCAGAGAGCTTGCGAGCATCGGGGGGCGAAGATTCGGCTCGTTCACTTGGACGACTCCATCGGGGGGAGGCGGCACTTCGCCCGTTGATCGGGCGCAGGCATAGTGGCCTGAGCGGCGCAGGACGCAATACTGTGGGCCGATGTAATCGCGTGTAGTTCACTGACTCCAATTTATAGATAAAGCCTGAAATCAATGAATTGAAAGCTTGCCAGCGGTCAACTGGGAGTCGCATCGGTCAAACAAATGGTTAGGTATCCGGCTCGCTCAGGTAGGCCCTACGGGTAGTGTCAGAGGGGGGCGGTAGGTTGCTGCG
>JANXXR010000018.1 GCA_025350525.1 Deltaproteobacteria bacterium | reverse complement strand
GGTGAAGTAGTACGGCTGCGGCCGCCCGAGCGCGGTCATATAGGCAGCGAAGTTGGGGTCGTACGGGCCGCCGACGAGGCAGGGCTGGTGCAGGTTGTAGGCCGCGTCGCACTCGTGGTTGCCCATCGTCATCCACCACGCCTTCGGCCCCTGCGCGATGGCGCCCAGGTAGAAGCCCATCTGCGCCTGCGCCGCCGCGTCCAGCTGCGCCGCCGTCAGGCCGCCGGTGTCGCTGCAGACGTACATGTGATCGCCCAGGTCCACCGCGAACTGCACCCGCAGCGCTTTCATCGCCTGCGCGATCTGGGCGATGGCCGCCTTGGGATATCCGGCGGTGTCGTTGCAGCTCATCGGGCGGGTGTCGCCGGTGGTGGCGAACCAGAGCCGGTCCACGGTGCCGCCGTCCGCGTCGACGACGCCTGAGGGGACCAGGCCCGCGTCGGGAGTGCCGGGACGCGCGTTCACGCCTGCGTCCGGAGGCGGGCCGCAGGGATCGACCACGTCGCCCGCGGGCCGGATGCAGGTCTGCGGGACTGCGGGGGCACAGGCGCCCAGCAGGAGGGCGGCGAAGAGGAGGAGCCTCGGCTGGATCATCATTCCAGCACCCTGACAGGCAGGATGACCATGGCCAATCCGGCAAACTGCAGCCTCCGCTGGATCTGGTACGCAGTCTCGTTGTGCAGCAGGCGGTCCCACCAGCGCTCGCGCTCGAAGATGAGCTTGCCGGCGAAGAAGATGCTGCGCTCGTAGACGCGGGCGATGTCGGCCGCCAGCTTCTCGCATTCGCTGATGGCCTCGGTGCCCATCGACATGCGGTAGTCGGCGGGGATGCCGAGGCCGCGCGCCAGCTCGACGTAGCGCTTCATCGCCTCTTCGGTCTGCTCGCGGACGCGGTCCACTTCCTCCACGCCCTGGAAGGTCGCGCTGTCCACCACGCCCACCGACATGAAGACGACGTTGTGGAAGTAGCGCGGGAACAGCTTCATCACCGTCAGCAGCGAGTGGATGCCGAGGCCGGAGAAGCCGCCCACCAGCATCACCGCCGTGGGCTTCTTCCGCTCGAGGACCAGCTCCTTGGTGGGCGGATTGGTGGGCAGCGCGGTGAGGATCTGGTCCAGCCGCTTGAGCCGCGCGAAGACGCCCAGGTAATGCCGCTTGATGACCATGCAGATGGCCACCAGCGTGCCGGTGACCACCACCGTCAGCCAGGCGCCCTCGGTGAACTTCTCGAGGACGTTGACGACGAGGATGCCGAAGCAGAGCACGAAGCCGAGGATGTGGATCCAGATGTGGCTGGCCCAGTCGGGGTGCTTGCGGCGCGTCTCCGGCATCAGCCAGTACCGGATCATGCCCACCTGGCTGAGCGAGAAGGTCAGGAAGACGTTGATCGAGTACATGACCACCAGCGCGTCCACCGAGCCGCGCGTGTAGATGAGCATGGCGAGCGAGGTGCCGCCCATGAGGAGCACGCCGTTCTGCATGGTGAGCCGGTCGGAGAGCGCGCTGAACCGGTGCGGCAGCCAGGAGTCGTGGGCCATGTTGGCCATCACCCGCGGGCCGTCGATGAAGCCTGCCTGCGCCGCCACGAAGAGCAGCAGCGCCTCGGAGGCCAGCGTGACGATGACGAAGCCCTTGCCGATGGGGATGCCGAAGAGGTTCCAGTTGCCCGCCAGCTGCGCGGCGAGCACGGCGTTCATGGTCTTGCCCTCCATCGGGTGCACGCCCATCAGCAGGTAACCGAGGATGATGCCGGCGGCGGTGAGGGCGAGGCTGACGGCCATGTAGAGCATGGTCCGCTTGGCGGTGGCGACGCGCGGCTCGCGCATGATCTGCAGGCCGTTCGAGACCGCCTCGATGCCCGTATAGGTGCCGGCGCCGAGTGAATAGGCGCGCAGGAAGAGCCCCGAGAGGGCGAAGAAGCCGATGGTCTTCATGTCGTGCGAGAGGCCGGTGGAGACGCTGCGGGCCACCTCGCCGACCCGGCCGAGATGGAAGAAGACCGAGCCGATGATGATGACGAGGTGGGTGGCGACGAAGACCAGGAAGACCGGCACCAGCGCCCGCACCGACTCCTTGACGCCGCGCAGGTTGAGCACGGTGAGCAGGATGATGACCACCACCTCGACGCTCAGCTTCATCCAGTGGAGCGATTGCGGCAGGCTGGAGAAGGCCGCGTCGCCGCCGGAGGCGATCGAAGTGGTGATGGTGAGGACGTAGTCCACCAGGAGCGCCGAGCCGGAGATGACGCCGGCCTTGGGGCCGAGCAGCCGGGTGGCGACCACGTACCCGCCGCCGCCGAAGGGGAAGTGCTCGATGATCTTCGAGTACGCAGCGGCGATGATGATGACGGTGAAGGCGGTGAGCGCCGCGAGGAAGACCGCGAGGTATTGGTGCTCGCCCAGGTTCTTGAAGGCCTCTTCCGGGCCGTACGACGAGGAGGAGAGCCCGTCGGCGCCCAGCCCCACCCAGGCGAGGAAGGCCGCCAGCGAGAGGGCGTGGAAGAGCTGCGGATCCTGGATGTCCTTGGGCCCGCCGAGGAGGGCGCGCTTGAACTTCTGCCACCCCGTGGGGGGAAGCTGCGGCTGCTCAGGGGGAGGGGGAGCGCTGCTCGGCGGCGGCGCGGGGTCGGCCATGGGTCCCGCCGTCTAACACGAAACGCCAGACTCCGCGCGGCGGACAAGGCGCGCCAGCGCGCGAGCGAACAGCCGGCAATCGTTGAGGGCGTGGGCCACTTCGTAGCGCTCGATGCCCGCTTGCAGCGCGATGCCGCGCAAGAGGATGCGCTGCTCGTGCAGCGTCTCGATGTGGTCGGAGACGAAGGCGACCGGGATCACCAGCACCTGCTTCACTCCCTGCTTCGCCAGCGCCGGCAGGTGATCCGCAGTCGCCGGCTCGAGCCATTTCACCGGGCCGACCTTGCTCTGGTAGCTGAGCGACCACTGCTGTCCCGCCGGCAGGCGCTGCACCACGCCCTGGACGGTGGCCTTGATCTCTCGCTCGTATGGATCGCCCTTGCGGATCAGGCTCTGCGGAATGCCGTGGGCGCTGAAGAGGACGTGGACGCCCTCGGGCTTCTCGAAGCGGCGCAGCGCGATGAGCGCCGTCTGCGCCAGCGCGTCGAGGTACTGCGGGTCCTCCGGATAGCGATCCACCTCGACCAGCGGCAGCGCGGAGTCGTTGGCCTTGCGCAGATCGTGGAAGACGGATTCGGTGGTGGCCGAGCACCACTGCGGGAAGAGCGAGACGCCCACCAGCTTCTTGCAGCCGTCGGCCTTGGCCTGCGCCACCGCGTCGCGGATGTACGGGTTCCAGGCGGAGAAGGCGACGTAGCTGCGATAGCCCGGCCCCAGCTCCTCCTGAAGCTGCCGGCCCTGCGCCTCGGTGATGGGGTGGATGGGGGACCTGCCGCCGATCTCCGCGTAGAGCTCGCGCACGTGCGGCGCGCGCTTCTTGGCGACGTACTGGGCGAACCAGCGGCGCGGCGTGCCCCGCAGCGGCAGGCGGATCAGGAATGGATCCGAGAAGAGGTTGACGAGAAAGGGCTCGACCGCGTCGAGCGAGTCGGGACCGCCCAGGTTGAGCAGGAGAACGCCGGTGTGCGGAGGAATGAGTCGGAGCCGGAGAGGGATCACCGCCGGGCTTCTAGCGTGCGGGCGAGGGAGAAGCTAGCCGGCTTGGAGCGAGGATTATCGGAGGCCGGCGTCGGGGGAGTCGGGAGTACCGACCTGCGGGCCGGAGGTCACGGTTGGGCCGCTGCCGACTTCGGGGCCGGTGCTGACCGAAGGACCGGCGCCGCTCAGGGTGCTGGTGTCGGTCCGGCTGGGGGCCGCGCCGGTGCCGTTGTAGACGGCCCCGCCGCCCACTCCTGCCACGCCGCCGGTCGTCGGATTCTGCGCGGTGCCTCCGCCGCCTGGCCCCGGCCCCTGCGGCGAAGTCTGCGACTGGGCTTGGACTTGCGGCGACGTCTGCGACTGCGACTGGACCTGCGGTGACGTCTGCGACTGGGCCTGCACCTGCGGCGAAGTCTGCGACTGAGCCTGCACCTGCGGCGAAGTCTGCGCCTGCGACTGGACCTGCGGCGAGGGTCCGCCGGTCCCGGTGCCGTCGAGCGCCGAGCCCGAACCGGATCCGCCGTCGAGCGCGAAGCCGGCGCCCGCGCCTGCGTCGAGAGCGAAGCCCGCTCCGGCTCCGCCGTCGAGCGCGAAGCCGCCGCCCGACGCTCCATTGAGGGCGCCGCCGACGCCGCTGCTCTGCCCATTGGCGCCCGTCTGGCCATTCGCACCGGTCTGACCATTCGCACCGGTCTGCCCATTCACGCCGGTCTGCCCATTCACGCCGGTCTGTCCGTTGGCGCCGTTCTGGGTCTGCCCATTCGTCCCCGTCTGGGTCTGGCCCGTCCGCGCGCTCGAGGGCGCAGCCGCCGCGCTGCCGGCGGAGGACGTCGGCGCCGGCGCAGTGCCGCCCGCCGCGCCCGGCGCCGGACCCGCGCCAGCCGCGTGCGCCAGTCCAGCCGTGCCCAACGCCATCAAGGTCAAGATGAGAAACCGCATGCGCTCTCCGTGCCAAAAGGCCTGGAGAAAAGCTGTGCAGCGTGCGCCTTCGCGCAACGGTACGGGCGGGCGCGGCCCCGGCGCTGCTCAGCGAGAGGGCGGGTGAGCATGCACCAGCTCGACCAGCGCCTTGACGTTCTCGACCGGAGTGCCCGGCAGCACGCCGTGGCCAAGGTTGAAGATGTGCCCGGGGCCGGCCCGGTCGGCGAGCGCCAGCACGCGGGCCACCCGCTTCTGCAGCTCGGGCAGCGGCAGGAAGAGCGTGGCCGGGTCGAGGTTGCCCTGCAGCGCGACCGACGCGCCCACCCGCCGGCGCGCGGCGTCGAGCGGCACGCGCCAGTCGATGCCCACCACGTCGGCGCCGATCTTGGCCAGCTGCACCAAGAGCTCCCCGGTCTCGACCCCGAAGACGATGACCGGCTGTCCCTCGCGCTTGAGCCCCGCGATCAGCCGCGCCAGGTAGGGCGCGCCGAAGCGCGCGTAGTCCTCGGGCCCGAGCGCGCCCGCCCAGGAGTCGAAGATCTGCACCGCCTGCGCCCCCGCGGCCAGCTGCGCGTTGAGGTAGAGAATTAACGAATCGGTAATTTTCGATAAGAGGGCGTGGGCCAGCTTCTCGTCGCCCATCAGCAGGGCCTTGGCCTTCTCGAAGCTGCGCGAGGTCTTGCCCTCGACCATGTAAGCCGCCAGCGTCCAGGGCGCGCCGCAGAAGCCGATCAGCGGCACCCGGTCGGCGAGCCCGCGGCGCACGCGGCGGATCGCCTCCATCACGTAGCCCAGCTCGGCCTCGGGGTCGGGCACATGCAGCTTCTCGATGTCGGCCAGCAACTGGAGCGGCGCCGGAAACTGCGGCCCCTGGTCCTCGAGGATGAGCTGCATGCCCATCGCCTCGCAGACCACCAGGATGTCGCTGAAGAGGATGGCGGCGTCCACGCCGAGGATGTCCACCGGCTGCAGCGTCACCTCGGCGGCGAGGTCGGGCGTCTTGCACAGCTCGAGGAAGGAGACCTTGGCCCGGATGGCGCGGTACTCCGGCAGGTAGCGTCCCGCCTGGCGCATCAGCCAGATGGGAGTGCGATCGACCGGACGGCGGTAGCAGGCCTCGATGAAGCGGTGAACCATGCCCGCGCTGTATCACGCATCACCTACGAGCGGCGGGCGACCTGCTGCAGCTCGAGCACCGCCTGGCCGCCCTTGAAGACGCGCACCGCGCCGCTCGACTGCGAAACCGAGACGGCGATGGCCTTGGTCTCGACGGTGATGGCCGCGGCCGCCGCGTGCCGCGCGCCCAGGCCGAGGGGCAGCTCCACCTTGCCCTCGCCCGTCTGCAAGTAGCGCCCGGCCGCGAGCACTACGCCGTCCTCGCGGATGACGAAGGCGCCGTCGAGGACGGCAAAGTTCTTCAGCGCCTCGCGGATGCGCGGGTCAAGCACGTTGCGCTCCGCCTCGCTGATGCCCTGGAAGGGGTTGATGGTCAGCTGCTTCGACTTCTCCATCACCGCCGTCGAATCGCCCAGCACGAAGATGGTGCCGATGGGATGCCCCTCGAAGCCCTCGTGCCCGACGGCCATGGCCAGCGAGACCAGCGCCTCCACCACCTGCGAGGAGAACTCGGCGCCGAGGCCCTGCGTGTCGATGGACGCCTTCTCCTCGAAGCCGCGCCCGATCTGCAGGCGCACCACCGTGTCGGGCAGCCGCGCGCCGGTGCGGCCGGTCATGCAGAGGACGTCCTCGCCGTCCCTGAGCGCGTTGGCGGTCATGGCCGCGACCAGCGCGACTTTGACCTTCTCGATGCGCGAATAGTCGTAGGGCGGCACCGTCACGCAAACGTAACCCTGCTTGCGGAGGTTCTGCGCCAGCTGCTCCTCGCTGACCGCGTAGATGAGCTTTTTCTTCAGGGCGCGGCCGCGCAGATCGTCCTTCCCCAGAGGGACGTCCATGACGACAAGGAGGTGATCCACTGCCGGCTTGGCGGCCAGCGTCAGGATGCTGCGGAGGTACTCGCGGTCGAGCTTGCTGTCTGGCATGTCGGAATTGCGCCTTGACTTGGAGCTTAGTGGGTCCCTAGACTTCCGCCTCTTTTTTGCCCGGCCACACGCAGGAGGCTGGAATGACGACGCGATCAGCAGCGATGCGCGGGGGCAGCACGGTGAACCAGAAGGACCTGAAGAAGTTCAAGAAGATCCTGGAGGAATCGAAGAAGAGTTTGCTCTTGAGCGCCCGCAAGACGCTCACCGAGGAGGCCACCTTCGACACCGACGATCTTCCCGACGAGATCGATCTCGCCTCGTCGGAGTACACCCAGAGCATGGTCTTCCGCCTGCGCGATCGGGAGAAGTTCCTGCTCAAGAAGATCGACGACGCCCTGGCGCGCATCGAGAGCGGCAACTTCGGGATCTGCGAAATCTGCGAGGAGGAGATCTCGGTCAAGCGCCTCGAGGCGCGGCCGGTGACGACCATGTGCATCCGCTGCAAGGAAGAGCAGGAGAAGCAGGAGAAGAGCTACGGGTAGCGGGCCTTCGGCCTGAGGCCTCAGGCTTCAGGCCTCAGGCTTCAGGTTGACTGCAGCGCCGGCGGCCGTCCTCAGGGCGGCCGTTGCTGCTTCGCGGGCAGGCCGGCACGGAGCGCCGCCGCACAGAAAAGCAAAGCGCACCGCGAAGAGGCGAAGGACTGATTGGGTTTGGTCTTGCCCGAGTCACCACTGGGGCGGCGCGTGGCCTCCGACCCACCCCACGCTTTTCTTCGCGAAACCTTCGCGTCTTCGCGGTGAGATTTTGCTTTTCGCTTTTGCCTTGGGTTCAGACAGACGCGCGATGCGGAGCGATGGCGCAGGAAGCTTCCGTGTACTCGGGAAGCAGCTCCTTCATGGGCCGATCTCCGCAGGCGGGGCAGAGCGGGTCGCGCTCGTACTTCACCTCGCGGAACTTCTGCTCCAGCGCATCGTAGAGCAGCAGCCGGCCGACCAGGGGCTCGCCGCGGCCGAGGAGCAGCTTGACCGCCTCGACCGCCTGCAAGAGGCCGATGATGCCAGGCAGCACTCCCAGCACGCCCGCCTCCTGGCACGAGGGCGCAAGCTCGGGCGGCGGCGGCTCCGGAAACAGGCAACGGTAGCAGGGCCGCCCGCCGCCGGGCACAAAGGTCGTCGCCTGTCCGTCGAAGCGGAAGATCGACCCGTGCACGTTGGGCTTCGAGAGCAGAACGCAGGCGTCGTTGACCAGGTAGCGGGTGCCGAAGTTATCGGAGCCGTCCACGACCACGTCGTACTGCCCGAAGAGCGCCAGGGCGTTGTCGCGGGTGAGCCGCAGCCGGTGCTCGTCGACCACCACCTCGGGGTTGAGCGCGGCGATGGCCTTTTTCGCCGACTCGGTCTTGGGCATCCCCACGCGGTCGGTGGTGTGGAGGATCTGGCGCTGGAGGTTCGACTCGTCCACCACGTCGTCGTCGATGATGCCGAGGCGCCCGACGCCCGCCGCCGCCAGGTAAAGCGCCGAAGGCGACCCGAGGCCTCCCGCGCCGATGAGCAGCACCTTCGACTTGAGCAGCTTGATCTGCCCTGCCTCGCCCACTTCCGGGATGAGCAGGTGCCGGCTGTACCGCGAGCGCTGCGCCTCGGTGAGCTTGGCCGCCGTCTCGACCGGCAGGCCCGCGTCCTTCCAGGCGCCGTATCCGCCGGCCAGGCTGCGAACGCGGGTGTAGCCCATTTCGCGCAGGGTGGCGCCAGCGAGCAGCGAGCGCGTGCCGCCGGCGCAATAGAGGACGACGTCGGCGTCATGGTCGGGCACCGCCTCCTCGATGCGCAGCTCGAGGAAGCCGCGGGGCACCTGGCGCGCGCCAGGCAGCGTGCCCAGATCGGTCTCGTTCTTTTCGCGCACGTCCACGATCACGGGGCGCGGCGACTGGCGGCTGAGCTCCGCCGGCGTCAGCTCGGGCACCTGCGTGCGCGCGGATTTCAAGAGGTCGGACTTTGTCTTCATCCCGGCCATTCTAACCCCTGCGCGCATTGCGTCACGTCAAGTGGGTTGTCCATTACCCACCGACTGCACATCCTTTCACGGGGATGGGGGAGGGGATGGGGCAGGAACCACACGTTTCGATCCTTCGCCGCGCGGGGCCGCTCTTGCTGGCGCGGCTGGGCGTGGCGGTGCTGACCTTCGCCATCCCGATGGTGCTGGCCCGCATGCTCTTGCCGGCGAGCTACGGAACTTTCAAGCAGGCGTGGCTGCTCTCCAACACCTTGACGCTGGTGCTGCCGCTGGGCCTGACCCAGAGCCTGGTGTACTTCGTGCCGCGCGAGCCGCTGCTCAAGCGCGCCTGGATCACCCATGCGCTGGTCCTGACCACGGGGCTGGGAGTGCTGGCGGCGCTGGTGCTGCTCACCGCCGGCAAGCTGACGGCCGACCTCTTCCACAACCCCGAGCTGCACGCGCTGATGCCGTACGTCGCCGCCTTCACCGCCTTCAAGATGACCGGCGCGTGCCTCGACACCGCTTACATGGCGGAGGGACGCATCCAGCAGAGCGCCATCATCCGGGTGGCCTCGGAAGGATTTTATACCGCCTGCCTGATCGCCGGCGCGCTCCTCTTCGGCACCGTCGGCGGCGCCTTCGCCGGCGCGGTGGTCGCCACCGGGGCGCGGGCGCTCGCGGCCTGGCTGATGCTGGGGAGACAGGGGCTCGACTTCTCCCTGCCGCTCTTGCGGCGGCAGCTTGCGTACTCGCTGCCCTTCGGCTGCGCCTTCGCGGTGATCATTCCGCAGCAGCAGTTCCACTCGTACCTGGTGTCCGCCAGCGTGACCGCGGCGGCCTTCGCGGTCTACAGCGTCGGCTGCTTCCAGCTGCCCATCGTGGACATGCTCTACACGCCGGTCTCGGAGATCCTCCAGCTGGGCATCGCCGAGTTCGACGCCCGCAACGACCCGGCCTCGGCGCTCAAGCTCTTCCACGAAGCGGTGGCGCGGCTCTCCTTCGTCTTCCTGCCCACCATGGCGCTGCTCTGCCTGGTGGCGCCGCAGCTGATCCAGTTCCTCTTCACCGACCGCTACCTGTCGGCGGTGCCCATCTTCCGGCTGGCGCTCATCTCCATTCCCATGGCGGCGCTTCCGCTCGACGGCGTCATGCGGGCCCGCGCCCAGAACGGCTTCATGCTGCGCGTCAGCTTCCTCAAGCTCGCGCTGACTGTGCCGCTGGCGGTTCTGGGCCTCAAGCTCTTCGGGCCCATCGGCGCGCTGGGCGGCTGGATCTGCGCCGAGGAGGCCTGCCGCATGATCGTCCTAGTCCGCACCAGCAAGCTCTTCGGCGCGAGCCTGCTGCACACGCTGCCCCGCGAGCTCTGGTTCCAGGCGGCGGCGGCGGGCCTCGCGGCGCTGCCCGCGGCACTGGCGCTCTTCCTCGCCCGCGGCCCGCTCCTGGCGCAGCTCTTCATCTGCGGGGTGACCTACGCCGTAGCCTACCTTGCAGCCCTGCGCGCCATGGGCCAGCTTCCTCCCGTGCGCGAGTGGATCCCGCGCCGCGCAACCTTACAGGTGGCCGCATGAAGGGACTGCACCCGATGCGAATCGCGTACCTCAACTACGGCAACCAGAGCGGGGTGACGCCCAACATCGTCCGGGCGCTCACCGAGCTGGGGAACGAGATCGTGCGGGTCGATCCGACGGGCGTGCTGGCGCTGCGCAACCCGCGCACGCGAAGGCCGCGACCCACGCCGCGGGTCCTCATGTCGCTGGCGGTGAGCGCGCTCCGCCACGGCCCACAGGCCATCCACCACCGCTGGAACACCGTCTACGCTTTCGACCAGCACTCGCGGGAGGCAGGCCAGCTGTTGGCGCGGCTCGATCCGCAGCCGGATCTGGTGCTGCAGAACGGCGCCCTCTTCGCGCCCGGACGCCCCGCGCGGCTGCCCTACGTGATGCTCCTCGACAACACCTGCCGGCTCGCCGAGCGGCAGCCGCCCGTGCCCGAGGCCGACATCGGGCGGCACATCGAGTTTGGCAGCGACTGGATCTCGCGCGAGCGCGCCGCCTACCAGGGGGCCGCGGGCATCGCCACCTTTTCCGAGCTGGTGCGGCAGTCGCTCATCCACGACTACGAGATCAACCCCGCGCGGGTCTTCGTCACCGGCGCCGGCGCCAACATCAGCCCCGGCGACGTCTCGGCGCGCGCCGACGACGGGCGCACGCTGGTCTTCGTCGGCAAGGACGGCTGGAGGCGCAAGGGCGGCCCCATCCTGCTCGAGGCCTTCAAGCTGCTGGGCAGGGATCATCCGGATCTGCGGCTCATCCTCGCCGGGCCCACCGAGGCGCTCGAGGTGCCGGAAGGCGTGGAAAACCTCGGGCTGGTGCCGTTCGCCAAGGTGGAGGAGCTGCTCTACCAGGCGACGGTCTTCGTGCTGCCGACGCTGCGGGAGCCCTTCGGCATCGCCTTCCTCGACGCCATGCTCTGCAAGGCGCCCTGCGTGGGGACCTCGGTCGGCGCGGTGCCCGAGATCCTCGGCGACACCGGCGTGGTGGTGCCGCCCGCCGATGCCTTTGCCCTGGCCGCCGCGATCTCGAAGCTCCTCAACGACAAGGCCCGCCGCGCCGCGATGGGCGAGGCGGGCCGACGTCGCGTGCTCGAGCGCGGTTACCTCTGGCCCGAAGTCGGCAAGAGGCTGGAGGACTTCCTGCGGCGGGCCAGCATGAACATCGCCAGGAGCGGGATGCCCAGCCAGGCGGTCTGCGCGCCCGAGCTGGAGCAGCCGCCGGCCTGAGAGCCGCCCAGCGCGCTAACCTTGACCGGATTTGTCGCGGGGGCCGCGGGGGTCTCGGCGCTGCAGGCGGTGGTGGTGCAGGTCGTCGCCGGGGGCGTGGTGGTGACGGGCGGAGTCGCCGGCGTGCCGGTGCCGGTCGAGGTACCGCCGCCAGTCGAGGTGCCGCCGCCGGTCGGAGTGCCGCCGCCGGTTCCGGCGGGAGGAGTCTGCACGTCCTTGCCGAGCGCGTGCAGGATGAGCGCGGCCAGCTCGGCGCGGGCGCTGTCCAGCGCCGCGGGAGTGGTCGTCGCCAGGTACGTCTTCGGGTACACGCCCTGCGCGATGGCCAGCGCCTGCGTGCCGAGGCCCAGCGACTTGGCGAGGTTCAACAGCTCGTAGTCTTCCATGCCGTCGCGGATGTGCTTGAGGCGCAGCGACTCGACCGGGATCTCAGTGGTGCCGCCGATCTTGGCCACGGTGCCCGGGTAGAAGAGCGTGCCGTCGCCGGTGCCGCCGAAGGCCGTCTGGTTGTACCAGGGGTCGTTGTTGAAGAAGGACATGGTGGTCTCGTAATAGAGCTCGCCCTGCAGGTCGTACGAGAACGAGAGCCACTCCATGGCGCGGTTGCGGGTGGCATCGGCGTCGATGGCCATGGTGGGCCAGCCCTTCTCGCCGCTGCCGTCGAGGCCGCCGCCCACGCCCGAGCAGCCGAACGACATGCAGCTCTGGTACCACCAGGCGTTGGCCGCGTACTTGGAGCGCTGGTTGCCGGCGAACTGCGTGCCCGGCTTGCCCTCGACGAAGTTGAGCACCGGCACGAAGAGGTCGATGCCGGGGATGCCGTTCGACTGCGCCTGCGCGGTGGTGGTGGTCACCAGCGTCGGCATCGAGGCGTCGCCCTGGCGGGCGGCGGCGATGCGCGGGTTGATGTCCGACCACTGGCAGGTGAGGGGCGGCTCGTCGCAGACGTAGTCGAAGAGCGTGGTCGAGGTCCAGCCCTTGGCCTTGAAGTGCGCGCTCCAGTTGCCGACCTGCGCCGCGGTGCTGGGGCCGTTGACGCTGACCGAGGTCAGCTTCGCGCCCGGCAGGCGGGTGTTGGCGGTGCCGTCGAGGAAGGGGCCCGCGTACTGGTCGAAGGCGCCCCAGTTGGCGTTGCCCGATCCGTCCACCGTGGCCGTGTAATACGGCTGGTGGATGGAGACGTGGTTGTCGAGCGCGGCCTGCACGTAGCGGGCGCGCAGGGCCAGGTCGGCGGCGCCGCCGTTGCAGCCGGTGTCGCCGTGGCCCGCGCAGGGGCCGTTCCAGGCCATGCCGAAGGCGGTGCGCAGCGTCGAGGTGGAGGGGATCTCGAAGTCCCAGACGGTGAGCGTGACAGAGACGTCCTGGGTGACTCCGCCGGTGACATGCAGCACGCCCGTGTACGTGCCGGCGGGGGTGGCCAGCGGCGCGTGGACATCCACCAGCACGGTGCGGCTCTCGCCGGCGGGCACGTCGAAGGGGAAGGCGTTTCGCTTCTCGCCGGCGATGGGGTCGACGTCGGGGATGAGCGCGTCGGGCCAGATGCCCGCGGCGCCGTCGCCGCCGGTCGGCGAGGCGACATTGATCAAGGCCTCGCGATAGAGGACCAGGTCGCGGCCCGCGATGGTGTGGCCGGCGCCGTCGTTGAGGCCTTCGATGCTCATCGAGACGCCCGAGGCCGCGCCGGTGACGACGACCTGGAACGATTCGAACTCATTCTTGGCCGCCGCGATCTTGGCGGTGGCGGCCGCGCCCTGCGGGATTTGCACGGCGGGGCGGATCTTCTGGGCCGCGGGGGCGACCCACACGGTCGCGGCGGAAACGGAGCCGGCGGCGGTGGCGAGGAGCGCTGCGAGCGTCAGGGTGAATGACTTCATGATGCCTCCTTGGTTGGCTGCTGATCGAAACGGCGGGGGTTCTCCGTTCCGGCTGTCCAACTCAGGGGGTTAGCCTTCTATTGCACGACCGGTGTGCAGCACCGTGCCCAGACCTGAGCGCCCTTGGGGCGGGCTACGCCTCGCGCGGGCGCTCTCGCACAGCTCGGCAGAGGAGGTGACTTGCGGAGCACAGGGCTCCGATCGAACGCTGGAAGGCTTTAAAGCGCGAAGTGCCGCTCTCCAGGCGACTGCGGGCCTGCCCGCCCGTGGAAGAGACGAGCGGGCAGGCCCTCGATACTTGGCTTGCCTTACGGCAGCAAGCGTCGTCGCGCTTCGCTCCTCTACGAGGGGCCAAGCGGATGCTTCGACATGTTCAGTTGTTTTTCCGGGCCTTCGACCGCTGCAGCTCAGGCTGGCGCCGCCTCAGGAGAGCGAGCGCCAGAAGCGGCAGCGCCAGCCACGCCAGCGACGGTCCTCCGGAGCTGCAGCCGCCGCCGGGCGAGCCGATGCCCGAGGTGGCGATGGACGGAGGAGGCGTGGCGGCCGAGGGGAGCGACGCCGGCTTATCCACCACCGGAGTGTTCCCCACCGGAGTGTTCCCCACCGTGCCGGCGTCCGCGCCAGAGGCGACTGGTGCCGGAGTCCCTGCATCCGCTGCGGCGACGGGCGCCGGCGTACCCGCGTCGGCAGGAGCGGGCGTCGGCGGGGGAGTGGGCGCCGGGACCGGCTGCGGGCCGAAGGGCAGCTCCGCCAGCACCGAGGCCTGCGTCTTGCCGACCACGAAGCCGTCGAGGTACGCGACGCCCGGCGTGCCGTCGGTGCCGTAGACGTGGGTGCCGTTCGGATAGAGGAGGTTCGGATCGCCGATCTCCCCGTTCCGGTAGAGCCCGACGATGAGGTAGTTCCGCATGCCGGGGTACATCGTCGAGGTGACGTGCTTCGGCATCACCAGCACGCCGTCGATCCAGATCTCGAGGTAGCCTACCGACGGATCCGACGACCATTTCGCGTGCAGCACGAAGTCGTGCCAGTGCCCGCGCTGCAGCGGCATGAGGTTGGGCCGCTCGCGGCAGTTGCTGGTGGCCTGGTCCACCAGGCAGAGCCAGATGTTGCTGTCGTCGGCGCCGATGTAGAGGGGCGCCGAGCCCGTCTCGACGCCGCCGTTGGCGTCGTGGTGCCACTCGACCAGCGACCCCGCCGGCGAGCGCGCGTCGGGATTTCCGAGCTCGTCCCACTTGGGATAGCTGCCCACCCAGTCGGCGGGCCACATCGCCTGCCACCGGTACCAGCGCTCGTTGCCTTCGTTCTCCCAGAGCGTGGTCGGGCCGGTCATCAGGCTGCGACTGTCGGAGTAGTTGTTGTAGACGTCGCCGAACTTCACCTCGAAGCGCGCGGCGTACCTGCCCTGCACCGACGGGCTCGCCACCGTCTGGATCTGTTGCGAACGGACCGCCTGCCGGTGGCACCACTGATCCTGGCCGGCGCTGCAGTTGCCCGAGAGCGCGCTCGCGCCGGTCTCGAAATCGCCCGTCCAGATCAGGTCCGACTGCTGCGCTGCTGCTGCGAAAGCCGGCGCGATGAGAGCCGCCAATACCAGATGAGTCTTCAAGCTGAGCCTCCTTGGTTGCTTGCCTGCACGCCGACTGGGCCGTGCTTGCTTGCCCAACGGAGGGGGGAAGCCGTCTCTTCCCTGGCTGGAGTACGGCAGCGTGCGCAGATTCGGGCGCTGGTCGGGCCTGCGGCCCCTTGGGGCGTAGGGCAGGCCACAGCCGTCAGAACGCCGCCAAAGCCGCTGCTGGCGGGAGTTTGGCGGCGATCTGTCGGGTGCTCGACGCAGCAGTGGTTGCGGGCAGGCGAGTGCTTATGTTGCCGGCTTGCGAGTGGCGATTTTTGTGCTGTCAGGGAGGGGTCGGTGCAGACGGTCTCGATGCAGAACCTGAAAATGCAGGACCTGGCCGTGCCGGGCGCGGAGCACGCGGCCCGCAAGTGGCAGGCCGAAAAGGCCGCGCAGATCGCCTTCTGGGCGACGGCGCTGTTCGCGGCCCAGCTCTACCTGTCGCCGGCGCAGTGGTTCCCGGTGCTCGAGCCCGTGCACCACGCCGCCATCCTCTCGGCGCTGGGGCTGGGCGCGCTCCTGGTGCGGCGCGTGCTCACCAACCAGCCGCTCTGGATGGGCTGGCGCACGGCGCTGCTCTTCGTCTACGTGGGCGAGGCGGTGCTGTCGCCGATCTGGTCGCTCGATCCCCACGAGAGCATGATCGGCGCTGCCGAGCTGGTGAAGCACTTCCTCTTCTTCGTCGCCGTCGCCAACACCATCGACACGCCGCGCCGGGTGCGCCTCGCGCTGGGGCTTTACGCCATCTGCGCCATCGCGCCGGGCTGGGGCACCTTCAACAACTGGATGCACGACGAGCTGCTCGTCGAAGGCTTCCGCGGGCGCTGGCTGGGCGTGCTCGCCGATCCCAACCACGACGCCATGGCCCTGGTGGGCGCGATTCCCATCCTGCTCTTCCTCACCGTCGGCAAGGGGCACTCCTGGTTCTGGCGCATCGCCGGCGCGCTGGGCGCCGCGGCCTGCGTCGCCGGCGTCGTCGCCACCCACTCGCGCGGCGGCTCGGTGGGCCTGGTGGCCGCGGTAGCCATCTGGGCGCTGCTCTCCAAGCGCAAGGCGGTGGCCGGCGTGGCGGTGATGGTCGGCCTCGCGGGCGTGCTCCTCCTTGCCCCCACCAGCTTCTGGCAGCGCAACGAGACGGCGGCGGCGGGCGGCGAAGACCTCTCCATCGAAGGCCGCTTCGAAGCGTGGCAGGTGGCGGGCCGCATCTTCCGCGAGCGGCCCATCCTCGGCGTCGGACAAAACGCCTTCCTCGCCGCCTGGGGCGAGTACGCGCCCATCGACTCCGACCGCCTCTTCGGCCACCGCTACGTCGCGCACAACCTCTGGCTCGAAGTCCTCGGGCAGCTGGGCCTGGTGGGGTTCATCGGGCTCAACGGCTTCATCCTCATCTCGCTCTTCTCGGCCTGGCGGGCCCGCAACGGAGCGCTGGGCGGCGAGGCGCGCGCGGTGCTGGCGGCGCTGCTCGGCTACCTCGTCTGCCAGATCTTCTCCGGCTACTCGATGAGCTGGTTCCTCTTCGCCCTCTGCGGCTTCGCCACCTGCTGCCAGGTCTGGGGCAGGGAGCCCGAGACCTCAGGCGTCGGGCCTCAGGCCTCAGGGGTTCCGGCGGGAGCGTTGTCGTGAAAGAGCCTGTCGGCGTCTTGCACCTCGTGCATCAGTTTGGGGCGGGAGGGGCCGAGGCGCAGTTCGTGGCGCGGCTGCGGGCTCATCCCGAGGGATTCCGGCCGGTGGTGGCCTGCCTGCAGAAGGCGGGGCCGCTGCTCGAGTCGGTGCAGCAGCCGGTGGAGGAGTTTTCGCTGCGGGGGAGCCTCGCGCAGATCGACACCGCGCA
>JANXXR010000711.1 GCA_025350525.1 Deltaproteobacteria bacterium | reverse complement strand
TCGAGCGCGACGCGGTCGAGGGGCAGATCGACCTCATGCCCCGCCTTTGGGAAGTGCTCGACCGCGCCTGGCGCCACCGCATCCTCGCGGCGCGGCTCTACGCCATCGACCTCTTCCGCGAGCTGCCGGCCGACGTGCGCGTCGCCATCGCCGACGCTTTCGACGAGGTGGACCTGCCGGCGGGAACGCTGCTCGCCAGCGAAGGCCAGGTGCTCGACTGCTTCTGGGTCATCCGCGAAGGCCAGGCGGAGCTGCAGCTTCCCGAGGGCGACGGGCCCAGCGCGGTGCCGCTGCGCACCGGCGAGTACGTCGGGGACTTGGCGGTGGTGGAGGACTTTCCCCAGAGCGCGACGGTCTCCGCGCCCTATGGGCTGCGGGCGATGAAGCTGACCCGCGCCGCGCTCCACCAGACGCTGTCGCGGTATCCGGGCGCGCTCGGGGAGATCGAGGCGGTGGCGGCGCGGCGGAAGGAATCGATCCTATAGGGAGCGATTATTTTCCGCGGCGTGCTTTGAAGACGCTGTTCAGCGCAGGGCCGTTGGGCAGGTCTTCGAGGAGGCCGCCCGGGACGCCGCCCTCGGAGACGGTGGTCGAGAGGGGATGCTCCTTGTGTCGGCCCTTGGGGCGCCGCATCCTGGCCAGCTCCTTCTTGGCGACGCGCACCAGGCGGTCGGCGGCCACGTCGAGCGCGCCGTAGACGTCGGGAGTGCTCTCCTCGATCTGGATGGTCCGCGCCCCCGGCATGTGCAGCGTGAGGTGGCACTCCTTGGCCTCGCCGCGGCTCTTGCTGACGACGCCCAGCTCCACCCGCAGCTCGGCCGCCTCGTTGTCGTAGAAGCGACGCAGCGGCTGCACCAAATGCTCCTCGGCATAGCGCTTCATCCCCGCCGTGACCCGCATCTGCTTCCCCTGGCATCTGCTTCCCCTGAACGATGAGCTTCATGCGGCAAAACTACGCACCGGTCCGGGTCGCCGCAGCGCATTGACCCGGTACAACCCGCGTGCTAGGTAGCGCCGCCCCGAGGACCTCTGAGGAGCCCGCAACCGTGATCGACGCCAGCGTCGCCCGACGTTACGCCCGCGCCCTGCTCTCGCTCGGCCTCGAAGAGGGCCGGCACGAGCGGTTTGGCGAAGAGCTCAACGCGGTGATGCGGACGCTCGATGAGAGCCCTGAAGCTGCGCTCCTCATGCGCAGCCCGGGCTACACCGCCGAGCAGCGCCAGGGCGCCGTGGCCACGCTGGCCTCCTCGCTCAAGCTCTCGCCGCTGGTGGTCAGCTTCCTGCGGCTGCTGGTCGATCGCCAGCGGATCAGCGATCTCCCGCAGATCGCCCGCTCCTACCGCGCCCTGCTCGACCTCGAAGTCGGCCGCGTCCGCGCCACCGTCACCTCGGCGGCGGCTCTCTCCGATGAGGAGACGGCCCGGCTGCGCGAGAGCATCGCGAAGATGACCGGCCGCACCATCGTGCTCGATGCGAAGACGGACCCGGCCTTGATCGGCGGCGTCGTCACCCAGGTGGGCGCCACCCGGTTCGACGGCAGCCTGCGCACTCAACTCGAACGCATGCGGGACGCCCTCAAGGGCGCACCGGTCTAACGTCTTTTCCGGAACGGAGCCGCACCAGATGGACATCCGCGCTGATGAGATCAGCCGCATCCTTCGCGAGCAGATCAAGGGCTACGGCAAGCAGGTCGAAGTGGCCGAGACCGGCACCGTGCTCTCGACCGGCGACGGCATCGCCCGCGTCTACGGCCTCGAAGGCGTCATGGCCGGCGAGCTGGTCGAGTTTCCGGGCAGCCTGATGGGCCTGGTCCTGAACCTCGAGGAGGATTCGGTCGGCGTGTCGCTGATGGGCGATCAGCAGCACCTGCGCGAAGGCGACATCGTCAAGCGCACCGGCCGCATCGCCGACGTCCCGGTCGGACCGGAAGTGGTCGGCCGCGTCCTCGACGCTCTCGGCAAGCCCATCGACGGGAAGGGTCCCCTGGGCGGCAAGCTGCGCCGCAAGATCGAAGTCAAGGCGCCCGGCATCGTCGCCCGCGAGTCGGTGAAGGAGCCGATGCAGACGGGCATCAAGGCCATCGACGCGATGATCCCGATCGGCCGCGGCCAGCGCGAGCTGATCATCGGCGACCGCCAGACCGGCAAGACCGCGGTGGCCGTCGACGCGATCATCAACCAGAAGGGCCAGAACATGTTCTGCATCTACGTGGCCATCGGTCAGAAGCAGTCGACCGTGGCGCGCGTGGTGGACAAGCTGGCCTCGCACGGCGCCATGGAATACACCACGGTGGTCGCCGCCAACGCCTCCGATCCGGCGCCGCTCCAGTTCCTCGCGCCCTACACCGGCGTCACCATGGGCGAGTACTTCCGCGACAGCGGCCAGCACGCGCTCATCATCTACGACGACCTCTCCAAGCAGGCCGTCGCCTACCGCCAGCTCTCGCTCCTGCACCGCCGCCCGCCGGGCCGCGAGGCGTATCCCGGCGACGTCTTCTACCTGCACAGCCGCCTGCTCGAGCGCGCCGCCAAGATGTCGAAGGAGCAGGGCGGCGGCTCGCTCACCGCGCTGCCCATCATCGAGACCCAGGCGGGCGACGTCTCGGCGTACATCCCCACCAACGTCATCTCCATCACCGACGGCCAGATCTTCCTCGAGACCGACCTCTTCAACGCCGGCCAGCGCCCCGCCATCAACGCCGGCATCTCGGTGTCGCGAGTGGGCGGATCCGCCCAGATCAAGGCGATGAAGAAGATCGCCGGCTCGCTGCGCCTCGAGCTCGCGCAGTACCGCGAGCTGGCGGCCTTCTCGCAGTTCGGCAGCGACCTCGACAAGGCCACCCAGGACACGCTGGCCCGCGGCGTGCGCCTGACCGAGATCTTGAAGCAGGGCCAGTACGTGCCCATGCCAGTGGAGAAGCAGATCGTGCAGATCTACGCCGGCACCATGCGCGACAAGCAGGGCAAGGGCTGGATCCGCGACGTCGAAGTGCCGGACGTCGGCCGCTACATGGTGGAGCTGCTCGAGTTCATGGACACCCGCCACGCGGCGGCGCTCAAGCTCTTGCGCGAGAAGAAGGACCTCACCGACGACGTCAAGGCAGCGCTCGACGCCGCCCTGGAAGAGTTCAAGAGCGTCTTCCGCCCGACTCCCGCCAAGGCATAAATGGCCTCTCTCCGTA
>JANXXR010000663.1 GCA_025350525.1 Deltaproteobacteria bacterium | reverse complement strand
CCATCTTATTCACGAACGCGATGCGCGGTACGTGGTAGCGCTTCATCTGCCGGTCGACCGTGATCGACTGAGATTGCACGCCCTTGCCTGAATCGAGCACCAGGATCGCACCGTCGAGCACGCGCAGGGCGCGCTCCACCTCGATGGTGAAGTCGACGTGTCCCGGCGTGTCGATGATGTTGATGTTGTGGGTCGGGCGCGAGCCCGTCTCGGTGACGTCCCACTCGCAGTAGGTGGCCGCCGACTGGATGGTGATGCCCTTCTCGCGCTCGAGGTCCATCGAGTCCATCTTGGCGCCGACCGCGTCCTTGCCGTGCACCTCGTGGATGGCGTGGATGCGCCCGGTGTAGAAGAGGATGCGCTCGGACAGGGTGGTCTTGCCCGAATCGATGTGGGCCGAGATGCCGATGTTGCGGATGACGTCGATGTTCGCCACGTTGCTTCTGCCTTCCTTCAAGTGGGGTCGTCTGGACCCCGAAAGAACCGTCGCCGGGAGCTGCAGGAGTTCCGCAGGCACACCGGCGAAGGGGCGCTGCACTACCCTGAATCACGGTCAAAAATCAAGTGAGAGGCGCCCGATGTGTAACCGCGGGAAGTACCGGGCGACAATCTGATGCGCGGAGGCGCCTTTGGTCGCGAGGAAGGCGGCTCCCCGCTGGCAAAGTCCGACGCCGTGGCCGCTGCCCTTGGAAAGGGCGGGGAGGTGGGCGTCGGGCGTGCGGACGCCCGTCTGCTTCCAGGTGTCGCGCGTGCTGCCGCCGCAGTCCTGCGAGTGGAAGGCGGGAGCGAGGCGGCCGTCCTCGAACAGCACCTCGCCGGCCGTCCGCCGGGCGCTGGCGATGTCCGCCCTTTCAAGTCCGCGGTACCACTGGCAGTGGGCGCCGTCGCAGAGGTGGCCCGCCCGCTCCGCCCTCGCCGCGAAGGTCCGGGCCACGATCGCCAGCGCCTCCCGGGCGGCGGCAGGAGCGGCGTCGATCTCCGCCCCGACCACCGCGGCCACGTAGTCCTCCAGCTCGACCTCGTCGATGAGCCGCAGCTCGCCGCCTTCGTCCTCGACCTGCAGCCGGCCGCGGTAGGCGCGCCGCGCCGAACTTGATTGGGGCGGACAGCGGGCGGGGGGCAGACATCGGACAGCGATGACGAAGCCGGCCTTGCCGTAGCTCTGACCCGGCCGCGCCTCTTGCGGCAGCGCCGCGCCGTCGGACCACACCTGCGCCGACTGGGGATGGAAGAGACCGAGGATCTGCACATGGAGGAGGAGCGCCAGCACGGCCGTGCAGAGTACCCGCTCCCGACCCATCTTCCACCTGGTGACCACCCAGATCGAGCTCCTCCAGCAGTCGGGCTACCGGCGGCTCGGCTCCCCGAAACGCGGCTTCCGCTACCTTGGCGCCCCCCGGGCGGAGATCGGGCGCTTGCACGATCTCCGCCTTCCCCCCGCCTGGACCGACGTCGTCGTCAGCCGGAACCCCAAGGCCAAGCTGCTGGCGGTGGGCCGCGACCAGAAAGGGCGCTGGCAGTACCGCTACAGCGCCGCCGCCGTCCGCCACCGCGAGCAGAAGAAGTACGACAAGCTCATCGCCTTCGGGGGCGCGCTGCCCAGGCTCCGCGCCGCCATCGACCGCGATCTCCGCCTGCCGGGCCTGCCGCGCGAGAAGGTCATGGCTTGTATCCTTCGTATCCTCAGCACCTGCTTCATGCGCCCCGGCAGCCAGGTCTACGCGCGCGAGAACGGCAGCTTCGGCATCGCCACCCTGCAGAACCGCCACGCCACCGTCAGCGGCGACACCGTGCGCTTCCACTACCGCGGCAAGTCGGGCAAGGATCAGATCCGCGAGCTGAAAGACCGCCGCGTCGCCGGCATCGTTCGCCAGCTGAAGAAGCTGCGGGGCAAGGACCTCTTCCAGTACGTGGGCGACGACGGCGAAATCGTCAACATCCGCCGCCGCCACATCAACGAGCACTTGAAGCAGGTGATGGGCGAGCGCTTCTCCGCCAAGGACTTCCGCACCTGGGCGGGCACCCTCATCGCCGCCAGCGCCCTGGCGCGGATGAACGCGGAAGTCGCCTTTGGCCGCACCGACCGCCGCCGGCTGCTGGTGGCCGCCGTCAAGGAGACCGCCGCGCAGCTGGGCAACACTCCGGCCGTCTGCAAGGCCAGCTACATCTGGCCCTCGGTGCTGCAGGAGTTCGAGAAGGGCAAGGTGCTGTCGCCCTACTTCCGCTCCATCGAGGAGCTGATCGAGAACAAGGCGCGCGGGCACCACCGGGCGGAGAAGGCGCTGCTCGAATTGCTCGCCACCGGGCGCTCCGCCGCGGGCGCCGCCGCCAAGCCGGTGAAGCGCCGCGAGACGAAGCTCAGCCGCCGCCTGCGCAGCGATCCGCGCGCGCGGCGGCAGGCCCGGGCCTTCACCGTCCACTGATCCAGATCCTGGCCGCCAACCGCCGCAGGCGCGGCTGAGCCCACTGCCGCGCCGACCGTTTTCGCCTGAACGCGAACTGAAAGCGCCGTTGCGCGCGCCAGGGCTTGCGCCTACAAAGCCCCCGAATCGTTTGTGCTCAAACGATCCAGGGAAGGGGCCGACATGTCGCGGAGCGAAGTCGTCACGGGACGGACCACGGAAGGACTGCCCGTCGCGCCCTCACTGGGCCCGGCGCTGCTGGAGACCCGCGTTCCCCGGCAGCAGTCGCTGGTCGACGGCCGCGTCGTGTACCTGTGCGCGCTCTCGGTGCTGCTCGCCGTCGCCGCGGGAGGCGTGGCGCAGATCCTGACGCGCCTGATCGCCCTGGTCACCAACCTCTCCTTCTACGGACGCTTCACGGCCGCCTCCATCTCGCCCGCGGGCCACCAGCTCGGCGCCTGGGTGATCGGCGTTCCCATCCTGGGAGCGCTGATCGTCGGGGTGATGGCCCGCTACGGCTCCGCCGCCATCCGCGGCCACGGAATTCCCGAAGCTATGGAGCAGGTGCTGCTCAACAAGAGCCGCATCCCCGCGCGCATCACGCTCCTCAAGCCGATCTCCGCCGCCATCTCCATCGGCACCGGCGGTCCCTTCGGCGCCGAAGGTCCCATCATCGCCACCGGCGGCGCGCTCGGCTCGCTGCTCGGCCAGCTGCTGCACACCACCGCCTCCGAGCGCAAGACGCTGCTCGCCGCGGGCGCCGCCGCCGGAATGACCGCGACCTTCGGAAGCCCGGTCGCAGCCGTGCTGCTCGCCGTCGAGCTCCTCCTCTTCGAGCTGCGGCCGCGATCGCTGATCCCGGTGGCGCTGGCAGCGGCCGTGGCCACGGCGGTGCGGATCGGCTTCGCCGGCAACTTGCCCGCCTTCTCGATGCCCAACCTGGTCCAGCCGAGCGAGCCCGCGCTGGCGGCGTACGTGGTGCTCGGCGCGCTGGTCGGCGTCGCGGCCGTGGCGGTGACCCGGATCGTCTACGGCATCGAGGACCTCTTCGACCACCTCCCCATCCACTGGATGTGGTGGCCCGCGCTGGGCGCCGTCGCCGTGGGCGTCTGCGGCTATTTCGCTCCCCACACGCTGGGCGTCGGCTACGACAACATCGACCACATCCTCTCCGCCGAGATCGGCGGCAAAGCGCTGCTCTTCCTCGCGCTGATGAAGTTCGTCTCCTGGTCGATCTCGCTGGGCAGCGGCACCTCCGGTGGAACGCTGGCGCCCTTGTTCACCATCGGCGGCGGCCTGGGCGCGCTGCTCGGCGAAGTGGCCGCGCACGCCTTTCCGCACCTCGGCATCGACGTGCGCATCGCCGCGCTGGTCGGCATGGCCGCCATGTTCGCCGGCGCTTCGCGGGCGCTGCTCACCTCGGTGGTCTTCGCCTTCGAGACCACCCGCCAGCCCATCGGCCTCTTGCCGCTGTTGGGCGGCTGCACCGCCTCGTTCCTGCTCTCGTGCCTGCTGATGCGCAACACCATCATGACCGAGAAGATCGCGCGTCGTGGGGTACGCGTGCCGGGCGAATACACCGCCGACTTCCTCGAGCAAGTGAATGCCGGACCAGCGGCGAGCCGGCCCGTGGTGACCCTCGCGGCCGACGATTTGCTCGCCGCCGTGCGCGCCTGGATCGCGACGCGCGGCGCGGGAACGGCGCACCAGGGCTTTCCGGTCGTCGACGCCAAAGGCGAGCTGGTGGGCGTCGTCACCCGGCGCGACCTGCTCGACAGCGCGGTGCCCGACTCCGCGCCGGTGCGCGAGCTGGTGCGGCGGCCTCTGGCGGTGGCCTTCGAGGACAGCTCGCTGCGCGAGGCCGCCGATCACATGGTGCATGAAGGAGTGGGACGCCTGCCGGTGGTCTCGCGCGCGGCGCCGCGGGTGCCGGTGGGCATCCTCACGCGCAGCGATCTGCTGGCGGCCCACCAGCGCCGCCTCGACGACGCGCACGTCGAGGAGCGGAGCATCGACTGGCGCAAGCTCGCGCGCTGATCAGGTCGCGCGCTGATCAGGGCGCGCGCTGATCAGGGCGAGGCGCGCACGCGGATGCAGGTGTACGTGAACGAGGCGCCCGGATCCTTCTCGAGGTCGAGCACCTGCGCGAAGGCCTCGTCGGCCCGCGGCTTCAAGTGCGCCGGCAGGGATTCGCGGGCGCTGTCGAGGATGCCGGCGAACTCCTCGAGCATGCCGTGGAAGTAGCCGGGCGGAGATCCGTGGTGGAGGTGAAAGGTCGTCGGCAGCGTCTGCACGGCGGCGAACCCCGCGCCGCGGCAGAGGCCGTAGAGCTTGCGGCCGATGATGGGATCTCCGCCCCCTTCTTCCTGCGCCCGCCACAGCTCGCGGAAACACTCCTCGGCGAGCGGGAGGCGCGGCCAGAAGGCGAGCGAGTCGTTGTCCACCTCGGTCATCCAGGCATGGCCCGCGGGCGAGAGGACGCGGCGCACCTCGCGCAGGATCTCGAGGGCGCGGCCGGGCGGGACGTGCTCGAGCAGCCACGACCAGTGGACCACGTCGAAGGCCTGCGAGCGGAAGGGCAGGGCGTTGGCGTCGCTCTCGGCCAGCATCAGCCAGTCGCTGCGGGCGCGGGCAGCGCGAAGCTGGCGGAGCGAGAGGTCGGCGCCGAAGAGGTGCGCGTCGGGAAGGCGCGCGGCGAGGCGGCGCATCATGGCGCCGGTGCCGCAGGCGAGGTCGAGCACGCGGGCGCCGGGGCCGGCTTCGACGCCGTCGAGGATCCAGCGGGTGAGGAAGCGCGCCTGCTTCTCCAGCCGGTCGGTCTCGGTGGCGTCGGTGTCGCCGTGGAGGTAGCGGGTCACGCCGACTGGTCTATGCGAGCGCGGCCTTCTGCACCAGCGTCCCGTTGAGAAAGCGCCGCTGCCACGGCTGGACGCGCTGGATGAGCCGGCCGGGCGGAGATCGCAAGAGCCAGGCCCAGGCCTGCAGCGCCAGCATGGCCGGGACCGTGCTGAGCGGCATGGGGCCGAGATCGCGCAGGAGCGCGTAGGCCGCCGAGGTGCCCAGCCCATAGACGACGTGCGCGTGCACCGCGTAGTGGTGCTCCCGCAAACTGTAGTGCTGCGGCCAGGCGGCGACGCGGAAGGCGGGCAAGAGCAGGTTGTCGCTGACGGCCCAGACGCCGATGCCGAAGAGGACGGGAGAAGTGCGGAAGCTCTCGCGGCAGAGCGCGTAGAGCCCGCCCCAGCCGGCGCCGAAGAGATAATGCACGGCGCTGCCTGCGGCGGCGGTGGTCTCGGGCGCGACCGGCCCGCGCTGCATCAGGCCCTCGAGGGACCGGCGCGCCACCGTCTGCAATGGCGACTCCTCCTGCGCGTCGGGCGTTTGCAGCTCTTCGGGCAGGCGGGTGGGCTTCGGCTTCCAGCGCGCAGTCGCCTTGAAGAAGAGCGACTGCACGCCCGCGCCGATGGCCCCCGCGATCATGCCGCGGACCACCGCGCCCAGAGGAGACGGCGACTTGCGCCGCGCCGCAGCCCGCAACATCCGCAGATGGTTCATCGTCTCAAAGTGCGGACGGCGGGGCCACCGTGCACCAACCGAGCGAGTGCTTCGGAGGCGCGGACCGTCAGGGCGCGAGGTGAAGGCCGAGGGGCAACGCCTCGCCGAAGACGCGCTGCTCATCTCTCTCGCCGAGCGCGACGGCCTCGCGGAGGGAGCGCGGCCACTCGGGCGGCGCGCCTGCTTTCTCCAGGGCGGCGGCGGCGCGGAGCCGGAGCGGCTCGTCGAGATCGCGCGACCGATCGCCCGACAGCCGGGCGAGCTGCGCGATGGCGAAGGGCGCTTCGTCGGCGCTGCGGAAGTCCAGTTCCAGCAGGCGCTGCAGCCACTGCGCCGCGCTCTCGGGCGGAACCGCATGATGCGCGGCGCCCGCCACCGGGACGCGCGCTCCCAGCCGGCCCAGCGCCCAGACCACGCCCGGCGCGGGCTTGCCGGTGCCCAGCTTGTCGAGCAGCCAGGCGCCCGCCTCGATCTTCCGCGCCGGCGGCAGCCGCTCGAGCGCGCCCAGCAGGCGCACCATCTCGTCGGCGGCGAGGCCCGGCGGCTTCTTGCCCGGGTTGGCCACCCTGCCTTTGGGCGCTGGGCGGAGATGCGGCGCGATGGCTTCGAAGAGCGCGGCGTGCGCCTCTTTGGGCAGGCCGGCGGCGAGGCGGCGCCAGAGGATCCACCAGGCGGCCCAGACCGCCGGCTCCTGGTGGTGTGTCAGGCCCTGCGCGTAGAGGGTCCACGCCTGCTCGATGCGCCAGGCGTCCAGCGGCGCGCCGAAGCCGGGCCGCAGCAAGAAGCCGCAGAGGGCGAGGAAGACGCGCTCGTGATCGGCGCTGCGCCTGCGCTTCTGCGCGCCGGCCCAGAGCACGCTCCACAGGTCGCGCAGCGTGGGCAGCGTCCAGCCGGCGCGATCGCCCAGCACCTTCTCGAGGCTGCGCCACAGATCCTTGGCGGAGGCCGCGGCCAAAGGCTTCTTGCCGAAGATGAACTGCAGCTGCTCGCGGGCGGCGTCGATGTTGCGCGGCAGCTGCGAGAGGGCCGCGCTCTCCTGCGCCGATCCGCGCAGCTGGAACTCCAGCTTCCATCTCTGCCCCGCGCCGCCGAGGCAGAAGACCTCGAGCGTGCCGATCTCCGTCAGCACCGCGCGGATCCGCACCGGCGCCGTCCCTTCGCCAGGGATCACCGTCTGCAGCGGCGGGAGCTCGCGCAGGTCGTCGTCGAGGGCCGCCAGATCTCCCGGGCGCTCCGGCCGGAAGCCGGCGGAGGCGAAGAGGCGGAAGCGCACCGGCTTGCCCAGCACCAGCGCGAAGTCCCGCACCAGCTGCTGCTCCTCGCCCTCGGGAGCGCCGCGGGGCACGACGCAGACGGCCTGTCCGGCCTGTGCGCCCTCGACACCGATGTAATAGGCGCGCGCGCTGCCGCCGCCGATGCGCAGGCCCAGCCCGCGGCGCACCAGCGCGTAGGTCGCGGCCCCGCGCGCCACCGCCAGATCCGGCGCGTCGTTGCGCAGCCGCTTGACCGCGCCACCCCAGCTCGAGATCACCTGCGTGAGCCGGTCGGCGAGGAGCGCGGGCCGCAGCGCGCCGCCGTTGTAGAGGACCGCGTCCACGCGCAATTCGCCCACGGTGCGCGACTGCGCTCGCAGGAAAGCCGCCGCGTGCCGGGTGATGGCCGGGTCCGCCGCGTACGGCAATCCCAGCTCGGCGAGCCCGGTGGCGCGGGCGGCGCGGGCCGGCGCGTCGGTGGCGGAGACGGGAGGGAAGAAGCCGCCCAGGAGGAGCGCCCGCACTTCGTCGCGCGAAACTTCCACCGAGAGCGTGCCGCCGATCAGCCGCGAGCCGCTGCCGGCCACCGCCACCGAGGTGCGCTCGGGCGCGTCGGGGGCAAGCAGCAGCTCCTTGGCCGCGCGGCAGGCCTGCACCAGCGCGCCAAACTGAGCAGCGTCGAGCTTGTGCGCGAGGCGCTGCTCCGCGGTGCGGGCCAGCGCGAGATCCATGTTGTCGCCGCCGAGGAGCAAGTGATCGCCGACGGCCACACGCTCCAGCACCGGCGCTGCGTCCTCGCGCAGCTGCGTGCGGATCAGCGTCAGGTCGGTGGTGCCGCCGCCGACGTCCACCACCAGCACCAGCGAGACGCCGGCGAGCTCGCGGCCGAGGGACTGCCGGTGCACCCGCGTCCAGTCGTAGAAGGCGGCCTGCGGCTCCTCGAGGAGCAACAGGCGCGGCAGCCCGGCTTCCTCGGCGGCGCGCAAGGTCAGCGCGCGGGCGCCTTCGTCGAACGAGGCCGGAACGGTGACGACGAGATCCTGCTCGGCGAGCGGCGCCTCGGGATGGGTCGCGTCCCAGGCCGCGCGCAGGTGGGCGAGGATCCGCGCGCTCGCGGTCACCGGGGAGAGCCGCTGCACCTCGGGCGGCGCGCCCCACGGCAGGATGGCCGCGGTCCGATCCACCGAGGGATGGCAGAGCCAGCTCTTGGCCGAAGCCACGTGTCGCCCCGGCACCTGCGCGCCGCGGTCGCGGGCCCAGGCGCCGACCAGGATCTCGCCCGCATGCGCCTCGTGCTGCGAGGCGAGATAGAGGTGCGACGGCAAGAGCGCGCGGGCCTGCGTCGCGTCCTGCGCCACCAGCTGCGGAACCTCGAAGACGCGGACTTGCGGATCCTGCTCGGACAGATCGGCGTACGCCAGCGCCGTGTTCGAGGTGCCGAGGTCGATGCCGACGGCGAAGCGCAGGCTCACTCCTGCGCCGGCGACCCGCAGGCTCACGCCTGCCTCACTGAGAACTCCAGCTTCCAGGCGCGGCCTTCGCCGACGAGCTGCATCTCCAGCGTACCGACCTCGGTGACGTGCGAGCGCAGGTGGACGGGGATGACTTCCCCTGCGGCGGCGTCGTCGTTGGCCGGCAGCGTGGTCTCGATGGCGGGCAGCTCCTCCAACTCGTCGAGGTCGTCCACCACCGTGCCGGCGAGGTCGTCGCGGCGCGCGCTGGAGGCGAAGAAGCGGAACGACGCCGTCTCTCCGACGACGGCGCCGACCTCGAGGCCCGGCAGATCGACGGCGCTGCCTTCCTCCATGCCGAAAGGCGCCAGGCAGACGGCGCGCACCGGCGGCGCGAAGCCGGGCACCGCGGGCGCGGCCGACTCGACGCCCACGTAATAGGCGCGCGCCGTACCGCCGCGGATGCGGATGCCGAGGCCCCGGCGCGCGAGGCCGCTGTAGGCCGCGCCCAGCGCCACCGAGAGATCCAGCGAGGCGGGCTGGAGGCGCTTGAGCTTTTGGCCCATCCACCGATCGACCAGGCCTCCCAGGCGCTCTTGCAGGCGCGCGTCCTTGAAGACGCCGCCGTTGAAGAGGATGGCGGTGGGCCGGTACTGCGGGGCGCGGCGCAGGAAGGCGGCCAGGTGCCGGGTCACCGCCGGGTCCTGCGCGTAAGGCAGGCCCAGCGTGGTCAGGCCCGCGCGGCGCTGGGCGAGCGGAACCGCGGACAGCTCCACCTCGGGGAAGAAGGCGTCTACCGCGCGCCGCAGCTCGTCAGTCGCGATCTCCGCCCGCACCGTCCCGCCGACGAGGCCGCTGCCGCGCCCCGGGATCGCCAGCGCCGTCTCGCCAGTCTCCTTCGCCTTGCGGCAGGCGTGAGTCAACGCGCTGAACTGCCAGGCGTCGAGCTTCACTCCTTGCGCCTTCAGCTTCTCGCCCACCAGGTGGGCCAGCGCGAGGTCGACGTTGTCGCCGCCGAGCAGGATGTGATCGCCCACCGCCACGCGGGTGAGGGAGAGGCGGCCGTCGTCCTCGCCCACTTGAATGAGGGAGAAGTCGCTGGTGCCGCCGCCGACGTCCACCACCAGGATGACGTCGGCGGGCCGGACCTGGGCGCGCCACTGTTCCCCGGCGGATTCGACCCAGGCGTAGAGCGCGGCCTGCGGTTCTTCCAGCAGCGTCAGCTTGCCCAGGCCCGCGTCCGCCGCCGCCGCAACCGTCAGCTCGCGCGCCACCGCATCAAAAGACGCGGGCACCGTCAGCGTGACCGCCTGGTCGGCGAGCTTCACGCCCTCGTGCGCGTGCGCCGCCTCCCAGGCGTCGCGCAGCTGTCCCAGGATCCGGGCGGCCGCCTCCCGCGGCGTGATGCGCGGGACGTCTTTCTCGGCGCCCGCCGGCAGCAGCTGCTCGCCGCGAAACGCCAGCCAGCTCTTCGACGACGAAACCAGCCGCGACGGCACCTGCGCGCCCCGGTCGCGGGCGAAGGCGCCGACCACGAAGTCGCCCAGCTTCTCGTGCGCGGGAGGCAGGTAGATGAACGACGGCAAGAGCTCGCGCGGCGCCGTCTCGCCGGGCGCGATCAGCTGCGGCACCTCGACCGGCATCGGCGCGGGCAGAGGTTCGCCCGGGCCCGCCGGCTCGACGGCGAGGTCCACCTCGGCCATGGCGCTGTTGGTGGTGCCGAGATCGATTCCGACTGAATAGCGCGGGTCCATCAGGCCAGTTCCACTTCCGCCGGGAAGACGATGGTCGGGTCGCCGGCCACTTTGGGCATGCGGATCTCGACGACTTTCCAGCCGTGGTGCTTGAGCACGCCCTTGAAGGGCGGAGATCCGGCAAGGGTGCCGGTGAGGCGGATGGCGCGGGGATCGAATCCGCCCGGTACCTCGATCGCGGCGCCCTCGGTCTCGCTGCGGATGGCCTGGTAACGAAAGGCGTCGCGCAGCGCCTTGCGGCAGCCGTCGTGCACCGTGCGGGCGGCGGCGCCGACCTGCGCGTCGGAGAAGCCCGCCAACTCCTCCTCGCAGAAGTCGATGAGGCGCCCTTCGCGCTGCAGCATGGCCGCGAGGTGGAGCGCCTGCTCGTTCTGCGCCAGCTGCGCCGCGCCCAGCGCGCTGGGCTTCGACGGGGCGGTCGGCCGCTCGGCGAGCGGCAAGGGGAGGGGCGGAGATCGCAAGGCCACCACCGCGCCGGCAAAGTCCGGGTCGAAGGCGATGCGGAAGAAGCAGACGATGGCGAGCCACAGCCGCGCGAAGAACGACGGTCGAGCCATTGCGGGACCTCCGGAGGCCGCCTTTCATATGCTCCGCGGCGCCGGCGTCAACCGTTTCGATCCCTAGGGAAGCTGCAAAAGCAGGAAGCGGAGCGCGTTCTGCGAGGCGATGGCCCGGATCTCCGCGTCGGTGAAGCGCTCGGCCCGCAGCGCCTCGGCGAGGAGCGGCAGGCCGGTGACGTCGAAGGGCGTCTTGACGGCGCCGTCGAAGTCGCTGCCCAGCGCGAGGTGATCGACGCCGACCACGCCGGCCGCGTGGCGCAGGGCGCGGGCGATGGCAAAGGCGTCGTCGCCGCAGACGGCCCAGCGGAAGTAGCCGATGCCGATCAGCGCGCCGTTCTTCTTCAGCGCCGCCAGCTGCGCGTCGGCGAGGTTGCGCGGGCTGTCGCAGGTGGCCTTGACGCCGGTGTGCGAGACGACCACGGGCCGGGTGGCCGAGGCGAGGACGTCGTCCACCGTCTGCGGGGAGGCGTGGGCGAGGTCGACGATGATCTTTCGCTCCTCCAGCTGGCGCAGCCAGTCGCGGCCCAGCGCGCTGAGGCCGCCGTGGCTGACGCCGTGGGCGGAGCCGCTGATTTCGGTGTCGGTGAAGTGGGTCGGCGCCATCATGCGGAAGCCGGCGTCGTAGAGCAGGTCCACCGAAGCGAGGTCGCCTTCCAGCGCCTGCGAGCCCTCGAGCGCCAGCAGCGCGCCCACCGCCTGCGAGCCTCGCGCCCGCTGGGCGAGCAGCGCCTGCAGCTCCGCGCGGGAGCGCACCGGCACCAGGGCTCCGCCGCTGCGCTGCTCCATCTCCCGCAGCCGCAGGGCCTCGAAGAGGGCGCGAGCGCGCCGGCTCGACCAGGTTGGCCGCGGCCAGCGCGAGATGAAGGCGAGGGCAGTGATCACGTCGGGCGCGGCCGCCTCGTTGCGCGCGACGTTCATGCCCAGCGGCGACTGGGTGACGGCGCCGAACACTTGCAGCGCCGCCCCGGCTTCCTGCAGCCGCGGCACGTCCACCTGACCGCGCGTGGAGCGCTGCAACAGATCTCTGCCCCACAGCAGTGGGTCGGCGTGCAGGTCCACCGCGTCGCGCATCAGCTCCCGCGCCCACGGCTGCGCGGCATAGGGCGGGTGTTGCCCGACGCGGTTGAGCGCGCCCTCGACGAGCGCCGGCGAAAAGGCGAAAGCGAGGAGGAGGAGCAGGGCGAGCGCCGCGAGGGCGAAAGCGAGCTTGCGCACGGCTGCACTCATCGCATGAAGGGTGCTAGAAGTCCGCCCCCATGAGACTTCGCCCGCTCTGCGCGCTGCTCCTTCTGGTTGCTTGCAAGACCCCCACTGCCACGCCTCCCGAAAGCCCGCCTCCCGGGACCACGCCTCCCGAGACGGCGGGGCAGAGATCGCAGATCGACGCGCCGTCGCTGGTGGCGGCGCTGGTGCAGAAGCACGGCGAGGCTTCCCGCGCCCGCGCCGAGCGCGGCGTCAAGCAGGTGAGGGCCTACTGGCGCCCGGAAGACGGCGACCTGCGCGGCTTTGCTCTCGAGAGCTTCGTCGCCGATGGGCCGGAGCAGGAGGCGCTGCTCAAGCGCTTCTCGATGGCCTTCGAGCAGATCGACGGGCACTTCCTCGAGATCGGCCGCGCGCTGCGGAGCTGGAGCGAGCTGGAGCTGGGGCCGCAGCTGCCGGTGGATCAGCTCTTCGCGGGCCTCGATCTGAGCGCGCACGCCTCCGAGGATCTCTTTGCCTCCAAGCTGGCCTTCGTGGCGCTGCTCAACTTTCCGCTGCCTGATCTGCCAGAGATGGTGGCGCAGGGACCGAAGCGGTCGCGCGCGCAATGGGCCATGGCGCGGCTGACGCGCCGGTTCGCGCTGCGGCCGTCGGGGGCGGCGCGGCAGGCGGTGGCCAAGGCCAGCGCGGACGCCGAGGCCTATATCGCCGGCTACAACCTCTGGATGCACCATCTGCTCTCGCCCGAGGGCAAGCGCCTCTTTCCCAAGGGCATGCGGCTGCTCACCCATTGGAACCTGCGCGATCAAATCAAGGCCGACTATGCCGAGAAGGACCAGGCGCAGGCGCTGCCCCGGCAGCGGCTCATCCGCGAGGCGATGGAGCGCATCGTCACCCAGACCATTCCGCTGGGCGTCATCGACGACCCGCGGGTGGACTGGAACCCGGCCACCGGCGCGGTGACGCTGGCGCCGCCGGAAGAGGTGGAGACCGAGCAGATGAAGGCGCAGGGCACGCGGCCCGCGCAGCCGCGCGTCTCCGCCGATCGCGAGCCCGACCGGCGCTACCAGGTGCTCTTCGACGACTTCCGCGCCGCGCGCAAGCTGGATGCGGACTCGCCGATGGCGCCCACCGAGATCGACCGGCACTTCGCGCTCGACGACGAGATCCCCGAGGCGCGGGTGCGGTCGCTCCTGACGCAGGTGCTGGGCTCGCCGCTGGTCCCGGAGGTGGCGGCGCTGATCCAGAAGCGGCTGGGGCGGCCGCTCGAGCCCTTCGACATCTGGTACGACGGCTTCATCGAGAAGGAGCCCGAAGGCGATCTCTCCAAGCTCACCCGCGCGAAGTATCCGACGGCCGAGGCCTACAAGAAGGATATCCCCCGCATCCTCGAGACGCTGGGCTTCACGGCGGAGAAGGCGCGCTGGGTCGATTCGCACATCGTCGTCGATCCGGCGCGGGGCAGCGGACACGCGCTGGAGGCCGACCGGCGCAGCGAGATGTATCCCTGGTGGGGGCCAGGCGACTCGGCGCACCTGCGCACGCGCATCAATCCCGATGGAATGGATTACAAAGGCTTCAATATCGCGGTCCACGAGATGTGCCACAACGTCGAGCAGACGTTTTCATTGTACGAAGTGGACGATACCTTGATGCAGGGCGTCCCCGGCACCGCCTTTACCGAGGCCCTGGCGTTCACCTGCCAGCACCGCGACCTGGAGGTGCTGGGAGTGCGCAAGGCCGACGCCCGCGCGGAGCAAGCGCGGGCGCTCAAGGCTTTCTGGGATTCGTGGGAGATCGCCGGCGTGGCGCTGGTGGATCTCGACGTCTGGCATTGGATGTATGCGCATCCGGACGCGTCGCCGGCGGACTTGCGCGAGGCCACGCTGCAGATCGCGCGGGGATATTGGGACAAATATTATGCGCCCGTGCTGGGGAAGCTCGGCAATCCGCAACTCGGGATCTATTCGCATATGATCAATTCATTCCTCTATCTCTATCGATACCCCATTGGCCACCTGATTGCCTTCCAGCTGGAGGAGAAGCTCAAGGGCGCGGGGAGCGGCGCTGCCTTCGAGCGCGCCTCCTCCTATGGGCGGGTGCTGCCCGATCTGTGGATGGAGCACGCCACCGGGAAGCCGGTGGTGGCCGAGCCGATGCTGGAGGCGACCGCGGCCGCGCTGAAGGCGGCGCGATAGCTATTCGAACAGGTCCGGCTGGGTGGCTACCAATGGGTCCCCGATGGGCTGGAAGTGCGCGGGGATCACGTCGATCGCCGTCACCCGTGCCGAGAGGTCGAGGTGCGCCGGCGGCGCAGAGTTGGAAAGAGGTTCGCGGCCGCCCGCGAAAGGGCAGCGGGAACACCGCTCGCGAGCCGGCAGATCGTCTCGTCGAGGGCCGTGACGCAATCCTCGCCCGGCTCGAAGCTCATCGAAGCGCGAAGTGGATAGCGAGGCGCTGCCGCGGGATCAACCGTACCAGGCCAGCCCGCGGCCATGCCAGGCACCGGCCCGCGCACGGCCAGCATTCGGGCCTGCGCCGCTCGATCGCGAGCCATTGACCGCGAGCTTGCTCCGCGCTTCAGTGCGGCCCTGATGACTCGACTTGCTCCGTTCTTCCTCGCCGCGGCGCTCGCCGCCTGCGCCCACCAGACCTCCTTCCGCTGCGAGGCGCACGGAGGCGCGGCCTGGTCCGAATACCGCAGCCGCCACTTCGTCGTGGATACCGACGCAAACCCCGAACGGGCGGCCCGGCTGGTCGACCTGCTCGAAACACTGCGGCTCCTCGACATGAAGGCGCTGGTCGGCGACGAGCTGGAGATTCCGGGACGCGTGCGCGTGGTGGCGCTGGCCAGCGACTTCGCCTTCCGCGATCTCGCCGGCAACGACCTCGGCGGGTATTACCGCCTCGCCCAATTCGGCGAGCCGACCATCGTCATCCCCATCTCCGCGATCGGCAACGGGGCGGAGACCCTGGCCCATGAGCTGTCGCATTATCTCTCGTCTTACCTCTTCCCGGATCAGCCTCGCTGGCTCAACGAGGGACTGGCGGAGTTCGTGCAGACGCTCGCGAGCCGGCCGGAACCGTTGCAAGAGGCGCTGACCGGATCGCACATGGTCGGCGTTTCCAAGGCCCCGCGGCACAGCGTCGGGCGCATCCCGGAGAATCTGCGCCAGTGGTCGGCCAGCGTTTCGCCGATTCCAATGCGCGACCTGCTGAGGTGGGGTGGCGCCGAAGACCGCGATGTGCCGGGCTTGTATCACGCGTCGAGCTGGCTGCTCTATCACTGGCTGTGGAACCAACGGGGCGGGCAGCTGACGGACTTCCAGAAGCGGCTCATGAATGGAGAAGCGCCGGCCGCCGCCTGGCTCGCGGCCTTTCCCGAGTACGACCCGGCCCATCCTGCGACACTCACGGCGCTGGACGACGAGCTCGATCGCTACCGCCGCGGCAAGGGTGCTGTGTCCTACGCGGTCGAAGGAACTGCCGACGTGAGCTTTGACGCCCGCCCTTTTCCCCCGGCGGAGGCGCACATGTTGTTGCTCTCGGTGCGCGCCCGATGGCCGTCGGAGCCGGCCGCTCGCAATTCATTGCGGCAGGACCAGGCGGCCGAGGCGTCCCGCGAAGATCCGCGCAACCCGCTGGCGGCGGTGTACCGAGGCGACCCCGATGGGAAGCCCGATCCGCAAGCGCTGCGCAGCGCCGCGGAAGGAGCGCCGCAGGATTATCGCGGCTGGCTGCTTCTCTCCAGCGCGGTTGCCGGCGCCGAAAAGGAGGCAGCGCTGCGGAAGGCCATTCAGCTCAATCCCGACAGCGCGCGGGCGCAAAACGAGCTCGCCTGGCTGCTCGTCACCTCGGATCGTGCTCCCGAGGCGCTGCCGGTGGCGAACCGTGCGCTCGACCTTGCGCCGTGGAATGCCGCCATTGTTGACACGCTGGCTGAGGTAGCTGCGCGCCTGGGCCAGTGCACCCAGGCCTTGCAGTTGGAGGCACGCGCGGTGTCGATGCGGCCGGCGGATGAGGGCCTGCGCAAGCGGCAGGCCGAGGTGGCAAAGCGCTGCACAAAGAGCTGAGCCTGACCCGAGCTCCCATGAGGTAACGTCACCGCGGCGGAGCAGCCCAATCAGCGCCACCGGCCGCGCAGGGGACTGGGCGGTAGAGGCGCGGCGAGAATGGCCTATCAAACCCGAACTTCAACTTTGGGAAGAGGATCGGCACGTTTGCGGAGCTTACGATGGAGCCATTACGCGAACCTCGGGACTGACTTGAACTTCTCCCCATCAGCCTCCGCAGGAGGCTTCGCGTCTTTCCAGCCCCCGGCTTTAGCCGGGGGTTCAACAGTCCTTCGGGCTATAGGGCCCCTATTGGTTCCGTTTCGAAGCCCTGTGGATACAGTTCACTTTGGGCAGGGAAACTGAAGACAGGGTCTCGAGTGGCCGGGGGGTGGTACGGGGGGCGGAGCCCCCTGTACAGCGGAGCCGCGCAGCGGCGGAGCGCCCCAAAAAACAGAAGGCCTCCCAAAGTTCGACGTGGGACTTGGGATATCGCCTGTTTCGGGGACATGTTTCGGGACATGTTTCGGGGACACCATACGCAACTCCGTGCCAAAGCCGCGGTGACCTGGCACGGGTTGCGTATGGTGTCCCCGGATCTCAGCCGAAGAACCATCTCTCGCCGACGCGGCCGCGGTCGATCTGCGCCACGCAGATCACTTCGCGGGGGCGGGAGGCTGCGCTCCCGGCGCGGCGCCGCTCGAGCCAGACGGCGTGGGTCGCATTGGAGCGGACCCAGAGCACGTCGATGCTCCGGCCTTGGGCGCCCGGAAGCTGCGCGCGCAGCTGGGCCTCGCGCTCGAGCACCAGGGCAGAGATGAGCGGAAGGTGCTCGGGGTCCGCCTCGCGCACGTCGGCCCCGGCGAGCGGCTCACCCGGAGTCGGCGGCCGAAGGGGAGCAGCCGGCGCGACTGAGACGGGCGGCGCGAGCCAACAAGCCGGCGCCGCCTGCTGCGCGGAGGAGTCGAGCGGCCGCGGCGGATCCAGCGGCGCCCTGGTCCGAACCGCCGCCGGATCGGGCACCGCCGCCAGAGCCGGCCGCTGTCCTCCCGCAACGCGCCTCCCCGCCTGCAGCTCCTCCGCCAGCGCCCCCTGCAGCCGGTCGCCCTCAAGATCGCTCTCGGTCCGCGCCGCCCGCACCACCTTGCGCACGAGCCACAGGCAGAGGCCGATGAAGACCAGGCCAGGCAGGCCGAGATCGATCAGCAGGCTCAGAGGCTACTCCCCCGTCTGCGCACGCCGGGCCGCGCCGCGCTGCTGCCAGCGCGCCGGCTTGCCCGACGAGATCGAGCCCAGGAGCGCCTCCGTCAGAGGCTGGTGCTCCTTGACGTAGGCCACCACCATGTCGCGCGCCAGCACGCTGCCGACCTGCCGCGGAGCGTCCTTCATCATGTAGAGGCCGTCGCCGCCGTTGGCGAGGAAGTCGGTCACCGCCACCGAGTACGTCCCCTCCGCGCACACCGACTGGCACTCGGCCGGGGTACAGCTCCTGGTCTCGCAGAGCACGTTGCCGGTGCTGTCGTCGATCACCTGCGTGACGATGGCGCCGGGCGGCGCATCTTTCAGATCCTTGGCCTGGAACTTGTCCCAGTCGATGGTGTAGCGCAGCCCCGAGACGCGCAGCGGCCCCTTGCCCGCGTGCAGCACGCCCTCGAGCGCATTGCGCACCTGGTTGGCCGGCAACGTCACCAGCACTTGCTGGTTGTCGAAGGGAATCAGGTCGAAGATCTGGCCGAAGGTGATGGGTCCCGCCGGAATTTCCGTGACCCGCAGCCCGCCCGAGTTCTGGAAGGCGAACTGCGCCTTGAGCCCGCCGCCCGCCCCCGACCGCATCGCATCGGTGACCAGGTTGGCGAGCAGGTCGTCCTTTCCTCCCTTGCGCAGCTCGAGCGCCGTCTCGCCGATGCGGGTCTCGCGCAGCTTGCGCACCTGCACGTCGTAGTCGCGCAGGATGGCGGACACCTTGGCGTCGGTTTCGACCTTCTGCCCGCGAAATTCCACCGGCGCGCCGTTCAAGGTGTGGAGGATGGCCTGCGGGCCGCCCGGCTTGGGCGTGGCGCCGTCGTTGACCGCGAACGACTTGACGTGATTGCCCGCGTCGAGCGTCAGCTCGATGGTGGAGAAGCTCTGCAGCTTGGCCCCCGACTGCACGATGGGGATGTTCGCGACGATGAGCGGCGGCGGCCCGATGGCGGTGTGGTGGTGGCCGCTGACGATGGCGTCCACCTTGCCTTTGACGGCCTCGGCGATGTGCTGGATCTCGCTGTCGGGCGGATAGGGCCCGGCGTGGGCGGTGATGAGCACCACGGTCGCGCCTTGCGCCCGCAGCGCGTCGGCCTCCTGCGCCGCGATGGCCCCGCCGTCGGCGAAGTCCAGGTCCGCCACGTTGACCGGGTTGGTGACGGTCGCGGTCTCCTTGGTGGCGAGCCCGATGATGCCGATGCGGATGCCGCCCTGCTCGACCATCACCGAGGGCCGCGCCCAGTCGGGCCGGGTCCGCGTTCCCTTGAGAAAGATGTTGGCGGCGAGCAGCGGATACTTTGCCTGGGCGATGCGCTCCTTGAGCACCGGGATGCCGAAGTCGAACTCGTGGTTGCCGAGGGCCGAGGCGGTGACGCCGACCGCGTTGTAGACGTCGGTGACCGAGCGGCCGCGGAACTCGTTGGAGATGAGGGTGCCCTGGAACTCGTCGCCGGCGTCGAGGATGACCACCTCGCCGCCGCTCTTCTTGTAGTCGGCGCGGACCGCGTTCATCCAGCCGCCGAACCAGTCGCCGCCGCCAATCTCGCTTTTGGTGATCGACGAGACCCACTTGGGCGGCGGGATTGCGAGCAGCGCGCCGTGGGTGTCGTTGATGCCCACCACCATCAGCCGCCGCCCGTCGGTGCCGGAGACCGCCGCCGCCGTCACGGGCGCCGCCTCCGCCGACTTTTTCTGCGAGCTCGCGCAGGCGGAGAGAAGCAGAGCGGCAGCGAGCGCAGGACGACGCATGCGGAGATCCCCTTGGTGAGCTGCGCAGCTAATAAAGAATATGGCGGAACCGTCAAGTGCGGCCTCAGGCCTCAGGTCCACGGATCCAAGGCAAAGCGCACCACGCAGGCGCGTAGGGCACGGAGGTTTTTGCGGGTCCCCGATCCCACAACCGAAGTGGCGCGGCGGCTCGGATCCAACCAATCTTCCCCGCCTCCGCGCCTCCGTGGTGCGCTTTGGCTTTTGGCGCAGGTATTTGGGGTTATGCTTGCGACCGATGAAGGCGGGCGCGGCGGTCAGCAGAGAGGAAGACGTGAGCCTCGCGGCGCGCGATGCCGCCACCCGCGCCCTCGATGCCGCCGGCCTCGACGAAGCCACCTGCGTCATCGTCGCCGCCACCCCCGAACACCTCGACGAATCGCTGGAGCTCTGCGCCGCCCTGCGCGACGTGGTGGGCGCCGGCGCGCAGATCGTCGGCGGCGCTACCTCCTGCGCCATGGTCCCGGGCGACGCCGCCACCGAGGAGGGCCCGGCGCTCGGCGTGCTGGTCCTCGAGCAGCGGGCGCACGTCTTCTCCTTCCGCGCCGACGAGCCCGACAGGCTGCGCGCCGCCGCCCAGCGGGCGGGAGCCGGAGCGCTGGGCATCGTCTTCGCCGACCCGGCGGCGCCGCTGCAGCGCCTGCTCGGCGCGCTCGGCCGCGAAGCGCCCAAGGCGCGGGTGGCGGGCGGCGGCGTCGCGGTCGAAGGCGGACTGCTCCTCGATGACGACATCGTCAGCGCCCACGCGGTCGGCGCCTTCTTTCCGGCGCCCTCCCGGGTCGCGGTGGCCCAGTCGCACCTGCCCATCGGCGCCCCGCTGCTGGTGACGCGCTCCGAAGGCCGCTCGCTCATCGAGCTGGATTCGCGCCCCGCCGTCGAGGCGCTGGCGGCGCTCGCGGGACAGCCGGGCCTCTCGGGCGACGCGCTGCAATTCGTGGCGCTGGCCTTGAACCCGCATGCGGGCGAGCCTTTCCGCCCCGACGACTTCATCGCCGTGCAGCTGCTGGGCGTCGAAGAGGAGCACGGCTCCCTCGAGACCGGCATCCCCGTGCCCGAGGGCCACAGCGTTTCCTTCACCCTGCGCGATGGCATGGGCGCACGCCGCACGCTCCAGCTCGCGCTCGACCGCCTGGGGGCCGCGCCACCCGCCTTCGGCGTCTACTTCGACTGCGCCAGCCGCGGCACCACGCTCTACGGCGTCGACGGCCTCGACCTGAACCTGATCGAGAAATCGCTGGGGGCTTTCCCGCTGCTCTCGCTGCGCACCAGCTTCGAGCTGGGCCCGGCGGGCGATGCGCTGGGCGTCCACCTCTTCACCGGCGTGCTCGCGCTCGGCGACCGCTGAGCGGCTACCGCAGGATCTGGCCCAGCTCGCTCTCCCCAAGTCCCTGCAGGAAAGTCTCGAACTCGATGCCGACGCCCGGCGGCTCCTGCCTGCGCCACCGCACCCTCGCGCGCACCAGCAGATCGCGCCCGTGGGGAAGCCCGATGGAGGCCAGCACCTCGTCGGTGGTCGAGGGCACCGCCACGTTGAGGAAGGCGCCGCCCGGCGAGATGTTCTCGGTCATCGCCTGGAGTTCGGTGTCGCCGATGCGGAGCCTCGCCGGCAGCTGCACCGACCGCCGGGCGAACCGGCGGCGATGGGCGTGCTCGTCGTGCTCCTGCCAATCCATCATCCAACCATCCCTAGCGGCTCCCCGGCCGGCGTCAACTTTACAGCGCTGCGGGAAATCAAGGCTGCGATCCCGGTCACGCTCCCGATCCGACGCAACGCCGGCAGCTACTCCTTGACGAAACCGGGCTGGCGACCTACCCCTCGGTGCATGGCCCAAGCGAATCCCGAACCGCCGGGCCCCCGGCGCACCGTCGAGAGGGGCAGGTATTACGAGGACTTCAAGGTGGGCGACCTCTACCGCCACCACTGGGGCCGCACGGTGGAGGCCGCCGAGTCGCAGCTCTTTGCCACCGCCACCATGAACGCCGCGCCGCTCTACTTCAACAAGCTCCACGCGCAGGCGCTGGGCCACGCGCAGGTGCCCGTCCACCCGCTGCTGGTGATGAACGTCGTCTTCGGGCTGACGGTGGAAGACCTCTCCGAGCAGGCGCTCGCGCACCTGGGCTACTGGAACATGACCTTTCCGCGCTTTGTCTATCCGGGCGATACGCTCATCTCCTCGTCGGAGGTCCTCGACAAGCGCGAGAGCGGGAGCAAGCCCGACCGCGGCATCGTCCACGTCCGCACCACCGGCGTGAACCAGCGCGGCGAGAAAGTCTGCGTCTACGAGCGCAAGATCCTGGTGAAGAAGCGCGCGAATTATGGGGGCGCATAGATGCCGATTCCCAATCCCAACGGCGGCGCCCTCACCGAAGAGCACGTCCAGATCCGCGAAAGCGTGCGCGACTTCGCCGACCGGGAAGTGGTGCCCATCGCCAACGAGCTCGACAACAAGGCGGCGGAGATCCCCGATCACGTGGTCCGCAAGATGGCCGAGCTGGGGTACTTCGGGCTCATCTTCTCCCCCGACTATGGCGGCTCGGGGCTCGACACGCTCTCGATGGCCATCGTCGCCGAGGAGCTGTCGCGGGCCTGGCTCTCGGTGGGCTCGGTGATGACGCGCATGATCATCACCGCCTCCCTGGTGCAGGCCAATGGCACCGAGGAGCAGAAGAAGAAGTTCTTGCCTGGCCTCTGCACCGGCGAGATCCTGGCGGCGGCGGCCTTCACCGAGCCGGACGCGGGCAGCGACGCGGCGGGAATCAAGTGCCGGGCGGTCCGCAAGGGCGACCAATACGTCATCAACGGCGAGAAGACCTGGTGCACCTGGGCCAACAAGGCGCATCTGCTCTGCACCACTGTGGTCACCAATCCCGAGGCGGTGAAGAAGCACAATCGCCTCAGCATCCTGCTGATTCCCAAGGAGCCGGGCGACGGCTTTCATCCCCCGCAGCTGGCGGGGAGCCCGATTCCGACCATTGGATACAAGGGAATGAATTCTTATTCCCTGCAATTCGACGGCTATGAAGCTCCTGCCGAGAACCTCCTGGGCGGCGTCGAAGGCAAGGGCTTCTACCAATTGATGTCCACCTACGAGATCGCCCGCATCCAGACGGCGGCGCGGGCGGTGGGGGTGGCCCAGGCGGCCTTCGAGGCGGCGCTGCGCTATTCGCAGGAGCGGACGCAGTTCGGCAAGCCCATCTCCGACTTCCAGGTGATCGGCCACAAGCTCGCCCATATGGCGACGCAGGTGGAGGCGGGGCGCCAATTGACCTATCACGCAGCCCGCATGAAGGACACCGGCAAGCGCTGCGATCTCGAGGCCGGAATGGCCAAGGCCTTCTGCGCCGAGATGGCCGAGCACGTCACCTCCGAGGCGATGCAGGTCTTCGGCGGATATGGCTATTCGCGCGAGTTCCCGGCCCAGCGCTTCTGGCGCGACGCCCGCGTCTTCCGCATCTTCGAGGGCACCTCCGAGATTCAATACGAAGTGATCGCCAAGCGATTGCTGGAGGGCTGATGACCAACGAGCGGCATCGCTTCACCCGGGACGACAACCTCTATGAGGATCTGACGGTGGGCGAGACCATCGTGCACCCGCGCGGGCGTACCGTCTCGGACGAGCACATGTTCTGGACCAACGTGGTGCTCAACACCGCGCAGCTCCACTTCAACCAGAAGATGTGCGACGACTCGCCTGGCACCACATTCAATGGCCGGCGCGTGGTCTATGGCGGGATCGTCTTCGCCTTCGTCGCCGGGCTCGCCTCCGAGGAGACGGAGGAGAACGCGCTCGCGCAATTGAGCTATGACGAAGGCCGGCATCTCAATCCAGTCTTTGCCGGCGATACGCTCTTTGCCGAGAGCACCATCCTCTCCAAGAGTGAGGACGATCCGCGGCTGGCCGCCTTGGCAAAGCCCAGACAGGCCGGGGTGGTCAAGATCCTCCTGCGCGGCAAGAACCAGCGCGGCGAGATCGTCCTGGAGATCACCCGCGAGCTGGCGGTGCTGAAGCGCGAGTTCCGGCCGTGAGCTTCAAGACCCGCAGCGGAATCGAGATCCAGCCCCTCTATGGGCCGGACGACGTCCGCGTGCCGCCGCCGCCGCCGGGGGAATATCCCTTTACCCGCGGCATCCACAAGAACATGTATCTGGGGAAGCTTTGGACCATGCGGCAGTATGCCGGCTTCGGCACGCCGCGGGAGACCAACCAGCGCTTCAAGTATCTCCTGGAGCAGGGCCAGACCGGGCTCAGCCTGGCGCTCGATCTGCCCACGCAGCTGGGCTTCGACGCCGACGATCCGGAGGCGGAGGGCGAGGTCGGAAAAGTCGGCGTCAGCATCGGCTCGCTCGCCGACATGGAGGAGCTCTTCGCCGGAATTCCCCTCGGCAAGGTCTCCACCTCCATGACCATCAACGCCACCGCGCCGATCTTGCTGGCCATGTATGAAGAGACGGCGCGCAAGCAGGGCGTGCCCGACGAGCGCATCTCAGGCACGGTGCAGAACGACCTGTTGAAGGAGTTCGGCGCCCGCGGGGCCTGGCTCTTCCCCATCGAGCCGTCCATGCGGCTGGCCTGCGACCTCATCGAGGATACCGTCAAGCGCCTGCCGCGCTTCAATCCCATCTCCATTGCCTCGCATTACCGCGACGCCGGCGCCAATCCCGCCGAGGAGATGGCGTATACCTTGAGCGCGGGCAAGTCCTATGTGGAGAACCTGCTCGGGCGCGGCCTCGCGGCCGATTCCTTCGCCCCGCGGCTGAGCTTCTTTTTCTATACCTATACGAACTTCTTCGAAGAGGTGGCCAAGTATCGCGCCGGCCGGCGCATCTGGGCTTCATTGCTGCGCGACAAGTATGGGGCCAAGGAGCCCGAGAGCTGGCGCCTGCGCGCCGCCTGCGTCTGCGGCGGGCATTCGTTGACGCGGGCCGAGCCATTGAACAACATCGCCCGCACCACGCTGGAGACCTTTGCCGTCGCCTGCGCGGGGTTGCAGTCGGTCTTTACCGCCGCCTATGACGAGGCCTTTGCCATTCCCACCGAGCTCTCGGCGCGCACCGCCCTGCGCGTGCAGCAGGTGGTGGCCTACGAGACCGAGGTCGCCGCCA
>JANXXR010000631.1 GCA_025350525.1 Deltaproteobacteria bacterium | reverse complement strand
GTCATGTAATCGACGCCCTGCTGCGCCTGCTCCTCGACGATGTCGAGCAGGTCTTGCGCGGTGAGGCTCTCGACGCGCTTGACCCGCTCGACCGCCTCGTAGATGGGCACGGTGCCGAGCGGCACGGTGCTGGCACGCAGGAGCACGCCGCGGATGTGCGGAATGTCGCCGCCGGTGGAGAGGTCCATGACGGTGTCGGCGCCGTGCTTGAGGCAGAGCTGCAGCTTCTCCAGCTCGCCGGCCACGTCGGAGACGACGGCGCTGTTGCCGATGTTTGCGTTGATCTTGCATTGCGAGGCGATGCCGATGGCCATCGGCTCCAGCTCGGGATGGCGGATGTTGGCGGGGATGATCATGCGGCCGCGGGCGATCTCGCTGCGGATCAGCTCGGCCGGCAGCCCCTCGCGGCGGGCGACGTGCAGCATCTCCTCGGTGATCTTGCCCTGCTTGGCGAAGTGCATCTGCGAGACATTCTGCAAACCGCGCCGCTGCTCGATCCAGGCTGCCCGCATGACGTCCTCCGAGGGGGTGGGGACACTAATGAGCCCGGCAGGAGCCGTCAACACGGTGCTGCGCCAGGTTCGGCGGATGTCCAGGGTCGCCTCGGCGTCGATGTCGAGGCCCCGACCGCCTCCTCCCGGTGGCGGCCGGTGATAGCATCGCCGCATGCGCCGACTACTCCTCCTGGGACTCTGCCTCGCCGGCTGCAAGACAGCGGGCTCTTCGGTGCTGCCGCAGAATCCGGGCTGGATCGGCGGCCAGCACGTCGCCGTGATCGGCCCGGAGAGCGTCGGCGTCGGCGGGCCGGAGCTGGCCGCGCAGTACCTGCACGACCACGCCGAGGCCGATCTGCGCACCGCCGGCTTCGAGGTCGGCGAGGGAGGGCTGCAGCTGGTCATCGAGAGCTTCGAGCGAAATCTGGTGCGCGCGGCCGTGCGCAGCGGGAGCCAGCAGGTCGAGCGCATCGAGGTGTCCGGCGACCAGCTGGGCTGCGTCTCCTCGATGTGGGGCCTCTCTGCCAGCAGCAACGCCCGCTGCTACAGCAATGGCCTGGTCTCCGCGCTGATGCGGTCGCAGGCGGTGGCGCGGGCCGCGGGGCCTCCTCTCCATCCGGTGGCGCAGGCCGCCACCGAGCCGCCGCCGCTCTCGGATTCGCCCGCGTCCCGCAGGCAAGAGGCCTTGGCCGAGCGCAGCGCGCCGGCAGAGGAGCAGCGCGGGCCCAGCGAGCAGCGCGCGCCCGCCGAGGAGCGCCGCGCCGCCGCGGGAGAGCACCGGGTGATCCCGCTGCGGGGAAAGCTGGCCGTCCTCGACTTGAAGAACTTCACCAAGGAGCTGAACCGGGAGAACGCGCAGTACTTCACCGACGTCATCCGCCAGGCGACGCTGCGGATGGAGCCGGGGCTCGACATCATGACCCGCGAGAACCTCCTGGTGCTGCTGCAGTCCAGCGGCAAGAAGCTGGAGGAGTGCGAAGGCGAGTGCGAGGTGGACACCGGCCGCCGCATCGGCGCCGACCAGATCATCAGCGGCGAGATCCAGAAGGTGGGCACGCGCTTCAAGCTGACCCTGCGCCTGCACGACACCCACGAGGGCCGGCTGCTCGCCTCGGCCATCGGCAGCGGCAAGAGCATCGACGAGCTGGACGAGAGCGCGCATAAGGCCGCCGAAGAGCTCTTCACCCAGCGCTGATCAGCCAGCTACCGCGCTCCGCTCGGCGAGGCTCCGCCCTTCAGCTCGGCGACGATGCGCCGGGCCCCGTAGATGTGGTCGAGCGCCTCGACCAGCGCCGGGCTGGTCACCGCCACCGCGCGATTGACCGTCTCGTCGAAGCCGTAGTCCCCGCCCAGCGACTGGATGTTGCCGTCGAAGATGAGCCCGACGATCTGCCGCTCCTTGTCGAAGACCGGCGACCCGGAGTTGCCGCCGATGATGTCGTTGGTCGAGCACATGTCGAAGGGCGTGGCGGGATCGATCTGCCGGTTCTCGTTGGCGTGGATCCAGCTGTCGGGCAGCTTGAAGGGGTCGCGGCCGGTGGCGCGGTCGAAGCCGCCGGCGAAGTGGGTGACCGCGTCGATGTGGCGACCGTTCTCCTGGTAGCCCTTGACCGCGCCGTAGGAGAGCCGCGGCGTGAAGGTCGCGTCGGGGTAGTTGCTCTTGCCCTCCAGCTCGAACTTGGCGGCCGAGATCTTCTCCTCGGCGGCCAGCTGCACGGGCTCGATCTCCTCGTCGTGCCACTTGCGCAGCGCGCGGGCGTCGGGGTCCACCAGCCGGACGAACTGGATCATCGGATCGGTGGAGGCGGCCACCGCCTCGCGCCCACCCTGCCAGAGCTGCTCGCGGACCTTGAGGTCGGCCAGCTGCGACTTGACCAGCTCGGCGGCCAGCTCTGGCGGCGACTTCTTGCCCAGGACTTTTTTCACGAAGGGATGGTCGGCGCCCAGCGTCTCGCGCAGCTTGGTGAGGCCGTAGGAGAGCTTGAAGAGCTCGAGGTCCTCGTAGATGGGCGCCTTGGAGAAGAGCCCCTGCTTCAGCTGCGGCAGCTTGCCGTCGGTGTACTCGCGCAGCCGCTGGTCGTTGGGCTTCTGCAGCTCCTCGGTGCCCCGCACCAGCGCGCGGGCGATGCGGAAGAGCCGCGTGTTGAACCCGGCCGCGCTCTCCTCGTACTGGTACTCCCGGTGACGCGGCTGGAAGGCATCGATGGACGCCTTCACTTCGTCCCAGGCCGTCCGGTACTTCCTGCGCAGCGAGGCGCGCGCGTTCACCCTGGCCCGCAGCGCCCGCTCCCGCTCCGCCAGCTTGTTCCACAAGGTCGGCGTGGTCAGCGCCTCGAATCGGCCCTTGAGCGCCTTGAAGCTGTTCTCGACGCCGAAGAGCTCGGCCTCGCCGATGCGGTAATACTCGGGCGAGGACTGCGTGAACATGGTCAGCGCCCCGCGGTACTGCGCCAGGTCGAAGAGGCGCTCGGGCAGCGCCACGTCGCGCTGGTACTGCACCTCGCGCCCGGTCAGCTCGCGGTCGGTCCCGCCCGGATTTCCGGAGACGAAGGTCAGGTCGCCCTCCTTGGCTCCCGCGGGCGACCACTTGAAATAGTGCTCGGTGTGGGCCGGCTTTCCGTCCTCGTAAGCGCGGACGAAAGACACGTCGAGGTCGTAGCGCGGGAAGTTGAAGTTGTCGGGGTCGCCGCCGAAGAAGGCGATGGCGAACTCGGGCGCGAAGACCAGCCGCACGTCCTGGAAGCGCTTGTAAGTATACAAGCTATACTGTCCGCCGTGGTAGAGCTCGACCACGTCGCAGCGCAGCTTGTCGTTGCCGGCGGCGCACTCTTTCTCGATGCCGGCCATCGCCGCCTTGCGCTTGTCGTTGAACTCCTTGCCCGGCTTGAGGCCCTTGGTGGCCCCCTGCACCTGCGCAGTGATGTCGGCGATCTTCACCAGCTGGTTGAGCTCGATCTCGGGGCACTTCACCTCGTTCTGCCCGGTGAGCGCGTAGAAGCCCTGCGCGACGAAGTCCTTCTCCTTGGTGGAGAGCTGCTCGATGCAGCTGTGCGCGCAGTGGTGGTTGGTCATCACCAGGCCCTCGGGCGAGACGAAGCTGCCGGAGCAGCCGCCGGCCAGCCGCACCGAGGAGAGCTGCGCCTCCTGCAGCCACTGCGCGTCGGGCGTGAAGCCGTACTTCTGGCCGACTTTTCTCGCGGGGAAGTTGTCGTAGGTCCACATGCCTTCGTCGGCGCGGGCCGCGAAAGCGAGGGTGACGAGAGCGAAGAGCGCGAGTCGCTTCATGCGAGTCCTCCAAGAAGTGCGCCTTTCTGCTCCAGCGCGGGCCACGGCGTCAAGGTATGTTGCCGCCCCGTGCCCCTGCGCGCCGCGCAGCTCTTCTTCCGCTGCCGCTCGCTCGAGGAGCTGGGCGAGTCGTTGGGCCGCGCCCTGCACAGGCGAGGGCGGCCGCCGGAAGAGCAGACGCTTTTGGGCCTCCAGGAGCAGGGCTGGGGCGTGCTGCTGCTGCCGGAGCCCGACGCGACGCTGGCGCAGCTCTTCAGCGAGCGGTTCGGCACCGCGCTCGTCCTGCAGCTCGACGGCGGCGCGCTGGCGCTCTCGGTGCAGACCTGGGAGTCGGGCACGCCGGGCGAGGAGGAGCGCGACCCGCAGCCGCCCCACTTCCGCGATGTCGAGGCGGCGGCGTGGGAGCTGCTCGGCTTCATGGGCGTGCCGGCGTCGCTGCGGCTCCTTCCGCTGGAGGAAGTCGAGGTGCTGGAGGAGGAGAGCGCCTCGGCGCTGCAGGCGGTGCTGGCGCGGGCGGGCCCGGCGGGCATCGAGATGTCGACGGTGCCGGTGTTGCCGCCGCCGCGCTCCGGCCATGCGCCGCCGGCGGCACCCGACGTCATCGTCGAGAGCAAGGCGGGCGAGGCCCGCGCGCTGACGGTGCGCACGCTGCCCGGCGGAATTCCCACCGAGGCGTGGGCGCAGGCGCTGGCCGCCGTCGAGGAAGCGCAGGCGCTGCGGCTGTTGCGCGCGCTGGCCGACGGCGACGAGCCGCGGATGCCGCGGCCGGCCTTCGCCTACCGGTCGCTGCAGGCGCTGCGGGTGGAGAAGCTGCTGGTTAAGGCGCGGCGCGAGCGGCCGTGGCTGTGGCGGCTGCTCGATCCGGAGCGGGCGGCGCCGTTGACGAGAGCAGGATTTTCCGAGATCTGCAGGGGCAAGCTGGCAGAGGTGGCGCGAGCGCATGGGCCGAATCTGGAGGTGTGGGAGAGCCTGGGGCCTCAGGCGTCAGGCCTCAGGGCGCAGGTGGTGATGCGGGCGCCGGTCGCGAATATATATGAAGTATACCTATCTACGCTCGATGAGGAGGCAGCGGCGGCCCAGCTGGTTGCGGAGACGCGGTCGCTGGTGGAAAGGCCGGCGCCGCCGCTGCTCCCCGAGCACCTGTTGCCGACCATCATCGCGGGAGATCCACAGGGGCGCGCGGTGCGGCCGCTGGGGCTGGGGCTGTTTGGGGCGCTGCTCTCCGACGATGGATCCCGCATCGCGCCGGTCTTCTCGGCCGAGTTGGCGGCGATCGGGGTGGGCGAGGCGCAGGCCTTCGAGCTGGCGCTGCAGCGGATGGATGCGCTCACCGAAGCCGCGCCGGAGGGCATCCGCTGGTTCGACCTGGAGTACGGCAGGGTCATCACCTGCGCGTTCGCCGACGCGGGCGGCGCCGGGCGGCTGCTCTCGCGGCGCGGGCGCGAAGTCCTGCTGCAGAGTCTCGGCGAGGACGTGGCGCTGGCCGCCGCGCCGACCCGGGACACCCTGCTCGCCTGCTCCGCCCGCGACGACGAGGGCGAGGCCTGGCTGCGGGAGGAGGCGCGGCGCCGCTTCGCCGAAGGTCCGTTCCCCATCGACGCCGGGCTCTGGCGCATCGACAGGGACGGCCTGCTTCCGGTGGCCGAAACGGAAGTGCAAACGTCCAGCGCAGGGGAGCCCGCGTGATCGCTTTGTTCGCCATGCTGATCTGCGCCGCGCCGGCGGCCGCGCAGCCGGAAGCTCCGGAGCCTTCCGCCTTCGAGGATCCGGCCGATGTCGAGGCGCGCGTCCGCTACGAGCGCGCGGTCCGCGCCGAATACGACGGCAGGCGAGAGGACGCCGTCCGCGAGGCGCGGTCCTGCATCGAGGCCAAGCCCGACGGCCGCTTCGCCGCCGCCGCGCGGACGCTGATCGCGCGGCTCCACGGCGAGCCCGCCGGCAGCTCCGCCAGCAGCTCCGCCGGACCGCGCACCGAGCTGATCATCACCAGCACTTTCTCCGGGCTCTACTTGAGCAGCCTGCTGGCCGGCGCGCTCCAGTCGGGCGCCAAGGAGACGGTGGCGCTGCTGATGCTCGGCACCGGCGGGGCGCTGTTCGCCTCCGTCGCAGGCAGCAAGGACCGGCAGGTGCCGCAGTCGATGCCGCAGATGCTGGAGAACGGAGTCTTCTTCGGCACCGAGGCGTCCCTGCTCGGCTACGCCCTCGCGGCTCCAAGCACCGCCAACTTTCCCGCCGGGGTGGCGGCGGGGGCCTTTGCCGGCGCCGCCGCTTCCCTGATCGCCTCGCCCTTCCTGACCGGCGGCGACTCCGGCGCCGTCACCGCCGGCATCCTCTTCGGCGGGGGCCTCCCGGTCCTCCTCACCGGTGCCGTCCAAGGCCGAAACCAGAGCGGCACCGCCACCGAGTGGGCGGCGCTGATCGGCTCCAGCGCCGGCCTGCTCGCGGGCCCGCTCCTCAACCAGCGTCTCCACTTTTCCCGCGGGCGCTGGAACCTCATCAGCCTGGGCGGCGGCGTGGGCGCGCTGATGGGCGGCGGCATCGCGGTGCTGAGCGATTCCTGGAGCGGCAACCTGCGCAGCGGCTTTCTCCTCACCGCCGTGGGCAGCACGTCCGGCCTTGCCTTGGCCACCTTTCTCACCGACGGATTCGGCGCCGACGAGCCGCGGCCTGGATCGGCCGCGGTGCTGCACCTCGAAGAGGGCAAGCTCTCGCTGGGCTCCCTGGCCGGAGCGGTCGCGCCGGCGCGCGTGCGGGAGCGGACCGTTCCCCTGCTGCAGCTGATCGACGGCCGCTTCTAGCGGCGACGGGCTCGTAGCCCGACGGCCGGGCGTCCCCGACCCCTGGCCGCTGGACAGGAGCCGCCTCCGGCTTTCTCCTTCGTCGCGCTGCCGAATACGGCAACGCGCTCCTAGGGCGGCGTGATCCCCGCGAGCAGCGCGCCGAAGCGCTCGAGCTCGACCGCGATCTCCGGGTCGTGCAGCCAGTCCACCGGAAAGTGCCGCTGCGCGCGCAGGTAGGCGTCGAGCTGGACGTCGCGCCCGTAGAGCCGCCCGGCCGCTTGCACCGCCTCCCCCAGCTCGGCGCGCGCGATCTCGGGCAGCGAGAGGTTGAACTGCGCCGCCTCGAGGTGCCGGCCGGCGTTGGCCAGCTGCGCCCGGTCGTGAAGGCGCAAATTTTCGCGCCGCGAGACCACCGACATCGAGTCGAGGAAGCGCGCCATGTTCTCCACCGCGTTCTTGATCTCGCGCGACTTCGGCGGCGAGGCCTTGAGCAGCTGGTAGAGGGTGGCGCGGGTCTCGAGGAAGATGCGCTTGTCGCTGGTGCGCAGGTACGGAAGCGCGCGGGTGCGGGAGTAGGCGTGCAGATCCTTGATTGCGTCCTGCAGCGAGGCGGTGATGCGATCATCGCCCGAGGCGCCGATGCGCTTGGTGTGGCCGCGGAAGAGGAAGGCGAGGTTCGAGGTCGCCTGCCTCACGATGATGCCGGTATCCAGATCCGCGGCGTAGCCGGGCACCACGTCCTGCCGGTCCACCTCGGCTACGAATGAGCAGATCTGGTAGATGAGCTCGCCCAGCCCGGCGCGGACCCGCCCGCGAAACTCCAGCAGCTCGCCGATCAGCATCCACGCATCGCTGACCACCTGCGGGCTGCGCAGCCGCTCGCCGAGCTGGGCCACGTCGCGGCGCATGCCCGAGCAGACGGCCGCCACCAGCCGGGCGATCTCGACCTCGGTGCTCTGCGGGCCCTCGTCCACCGCCTCGGCGGCGGCCCTTCCGGGACCGAAGGCGTCGTCGAGGTTGTCGATGGGGTCCGCCTCGGGTGGCGGCGGAAACTCGGCGGTGGCCAGCGCGATGCGCTCGTTGACCAGGCCCACCGTGCTGCCCATCACCGGCGCCAGCTCTTCCCAGAGCGCCAGCGTGTGGCCGCCCTGCTCCTCGTCCGCCTCGTGGCGCACCAGATCGAGATCGGCCAGCTTGAGGACGGCCTCCGCCGAGCCCAGCATGAGGCGGACCACCCGCTCGCGCAGGCCCTGCTCGAAGCGCTGCCCCACCTCGAGGATGCGCCCCTCGACGGCCAGGTCGGCCTGGTCGTCGGGCGAAAGAACCGGCTCCTCGCTGGCAGGCATCTGGGGATCTGCTAACACAGCCCGAGATCCGGGGACACCATACGCAACCCGTGCCAGGTCAGCGCGGCTTTGGCACGGAGTTGCGTATGGTGTCCCTGAAACTCAGCTCGCCCTTCCACTGGACCGCGACCGGCTGTCCGTTCCGCGTGGCTGGCGTGTACCGGCAGCCCTCGAGATAGCGGCGGACGGCGCTGATGGCCCGCTCGGTGGCCTCGCCTTGCACGGCGACGTCGCGGACTCTTCCTTCGGCAGTGACCTGGTAGTCGACGATGATCTTTCCGATCGGCCGGTCGCGGGCGGCGAGGCGCGGTCCTTTGCTGCGGCAGCTCTCGCGCACCGGCGCGGTCACGTCTGCGGACAGCTGCAAATTTCTGCTCTCGACCGGGGCCGCTTCGGCTTCGGGCTCGGGAGCCGAGTGCGCACAGGAGACGAGGGCGAGGACCAGGGCAAGGCGGCGCATCGGCGCAGCCTACGCGAGCAACCGGCCTTCGATAAACCGCAGTCAGCGCACTCCTGCGATCAGCACCACGGCGACGGTGGCCAGGGCGAGGCCCGCCGCCTGGACCAGGCGCAGGCGCTCACCGAGCACAAACCTCGCCAGAATGACGGTGCTTGCCGGATAGAGCGAGGCGAGCGTGGCGACGACGCTGAGCAGACCCCGCCGCACTGCCAGCAGGTAGAAGACATTGGCCAGCACGTCGCAGAGGCCGGCGCCGATGGAGAGCGCGCGGGCGTCTCGTGAGATGGCCAGCCTTCGCCCGGAGGCGACGGTGATGCCTCCCACGGCGCAGACCGCAAAGGACCGCGCGGCGATGAGCGGCCAGAGGCCGGCGCCGGGCCCGGTGCGCTGCAGGCAGACGTAGAAGCCTCCGATGGCGATGCCCGCTCCGAGGGCGCGCCCGATCGGGCCGGTGCCGAGGCGGCGTCCGGACGGCGGCGCCAAGGTCCCTTCTGGCGACGGCGAGGCCGGCTCCGGCGATCCGCGGCTGATGAGGGCGATGGAAGCGCAGGCGAGCGCGACGCCCACCATCGACGCCGTCCCCGGCTGCTCGCCGAGCACGAGGCCGACCGCCACCGGCACGACGATGCCGGCGACTGCCGTGATGGGGGCGACGACGCTCATCTTCCCCAGCGACAGCGCGGAGTAGAGCAGGCCGACGCCCACCGACCCGAACGCGCCGGCGGCAACGCCCCACTCGAGGTCGGCAGCGCTGGCGTCGCCGCCGACGAGCGGGAGGAAGAGGACCAGCGCGACCAGCCCTGCCAGCTGCGAGAGGCCGACGACCGGAAGCGGCTTCTCGCGACGGGTCGCCAGGCCACCGAGGAAATCGGCGCTGCCGTAGACGGCAGAGGCGGCGAGCGCGAGGAGGATCGCCATCACGGGAAGGCAGCAGACATGAAGAAGCCGGCGACTGTGGAAGCCACCGGCCTTCTCTTCCTACGCCCTCCTCTCGGGATCAGGCTGCTTCGTCGAAGTCGGCGAGGTAGCGGCTGAGGAAATTCCGCGTGCTCTTCTCAACCTGCCGCACGCGCTCGCGGGAGAGGCCCCACTCCTTGCCCAGCTCCTCCAGCGTGCGCGGATCGTCCTGCGTGAGGCGGTCGCTGAGGATGTCCCAGGCCAGCTCGCCCATCCGCTTGCGGACCTTGCCGAGCGCGTTGCGGACGTTCTCGTTCTGCTCGGCGCGCATCAGCTGCGAGTCGGGCCCGGGGCCTTCGTCGGCCAGCCGGTCGAGGTGGGTGGCGTCGCTGTCGCCGTCGGTGCCCAGTGTCTCCTCGAGGGAGATGTCGCGCGGCGGGAGCCCGCCGTTGGGCATGGTGCGGCGCACGGCAGAAGGGCCGTCCTTGAGGCAGCGGGTGATGTAGGCGCGGATCCACCACACTGCGTAGGTGCTGAAGCGGTTGCCCTTCTCCGGGTCGAAGTGCTCGATGGCCTTGAGCAGGCCGTAGTTGCCCTCCTGCACCAGGTCCTCGAGCCGCACGCCACGGCCCATGAACTTGCGGGCCACGGAGATGACGAGGCTGAGGTTGTGCACGACCAGCTGCTCCTGGGCGCGCTTGTTTCCCTTGCGGGACTTCCGCGTCACCACCAGCTCGGTCTCGCGATCGAATGGCGGGTGCGCGCGGATGAGCTTAATCAGCGGCGCAAGATCGTCGAATTCGCTGCGGTCGCGCATCTTCGGCCTTCCTCTCGTCTTGCCTGAAACGTCTCACCACCGAACTTCGATCTGACTGCTGAACGCCCGACTTGCTCACGCATTCCTTCTGATGCCGAACGGCGAACCTTGTTGCGGATTTCAAACCGCGTCGTTATGCCGCACGGTTCGCCCGAAGCATTCATACGATGCCCCGGGAGCGGATTCGTTGCAGAAGCCACCAGCTGCATTTCATGAGCCTGTGCGGCGCTGGTTCGAGGCCTCGTTTGCTGGCCCCACGCGCGCGCAGACGCTCGGCTGGCCGCCGATCCTCAGTGGACAGTCCACCCTTTTGCTCGCGCCTACCGGCTCGGGGAAGACCCTTGCTGCCTTCCTGACAGCCATCGACCGCCTGATGTTCACCGCGCCCCCCGAAAAGAAGGCGCGGTGTCGGGTTCTGTACATCTCGCCGCTCAAGGCCTTGGCGGTGGACATCGAGCGCAACCTGCGCGCTCCCCTGGCGGGCATCGGGGCCCAGGGCGGCGCGCTGCACATCCCCACCATCGGCATCCGCACGGGCGACACCCCGGCGAGCGAACGGGCGCAGATGGCGCGCACGCCGCCCGACATCCTCATCACCACGCCCGAGTCGCTCTACCTCCTGCTCACTTCGCAGGCGCGGGAGATCCTCCGCCCGGTCGAGACGATCATCATCGACGAGATCCACTCGCTGGTGCCGACCAAGCGGGGAGCGCACTTGTTCCTCTCGCTCGAGCGCCTCCAGGACGCGGCGCTGGGGGCCGTGCAGCGCATCGGGCTTTCGGCGACGCAGCGGCCTCTCGACGAGGTGGCGCGCCTGCTCGGCGGCGGCGAGGTCTCCGGAAAGAAGTGGAAGGCGCGGCCGGTCACCATCGTCGACGCCGGCTCGAAGAAGCAGATGGAGGTGCGCGTCGAAGTCCCGGTCGACGACATGTCGCGCCTCGGCGAGCTGGAGGAATTGCCCTCGGGGCCCGCCGCCGGAGGTCCCAAGCGGCGCAGCATCTGGCCGTCGATCCATCCTCGGCTGCTGGAGCTGATCAAAGCGCACCGCTCGACGATGATCTTCGTCAACTCGCGGCGGCTGGCGGAGCGGCTGGCGGGCGCGCTCAACGATCTGGCCGGCAGCGAAGTCGCGCTCGCGCACCACGGCAGCGTGGCGCGGGAGAAGCGGCAGGAGATGGAGGACCGCCTCAAGCGCGGGCTCTTGCCGGCCATCGTCGCCACCTCGTCCCTGGAATTGGGCATCGACATGGGCGCGGTCGATCTGGTGGTGCAGATCGAATCGCCGCCGTCGATCGCCTCGGGCCTGCAGCGCATCGGGCGCGCCTCGCACCAGGTGGGCGGAGTTCCCCGCGGCGTCGTCTTCCCCAAGCACCGCGGCGACCTGCTCTGCGCCGCCGCCGCCGCCTCGGGCATGGCGCTGGGTCAGGTGGAGGAGACCTTCTACCCGCGCAATCCGCTCGACGTGCTGGCGCAGCAGCTGGTGGCCATCTCCTCGGAAGAGCCGCGCAAGGTGGACGACCTCTTCGCGCTGGTGCGCCGGGCGGCGCCCTTCGCCGAGCTGCCGCGTAGCTCCTTCGAAGGCGTGCTCGACATGCTCTCGGGGCGCTACCCTTCCGACGAGTTCGCCGAGCTGCGGCCGCGCCTCACCTGGGACCGCATCGCCGGCACGGTGCGGGCGCGCGAAGGCGCCGGCCGGGTCGCCATCGCCAACGCCGGCACCATCCCGGACAGAGGTTTATACGGAGTATTCTTAGCATCAGGCGACGGAAAGCAGCGGCGTGTCGGCGAGCTGGACGAGGAGATGGTCTTCGAATCGCGCACCGGCGACGTCTTCGTGCTGGGCGCCTCGTCGTGGCGCATCGAGGAGATCACCCAGGACAAGGTGATGGTGACGCCGGCGCCCGGCGAGCCCGGCAAGATGCCCTTCTGGCACGGCGACCGGCCCGGCCGTCCGCTCGAGTTTGGCATGCACGTCGGCAAGCTCAGCCGCGAGCTGGCCAAGGCTCCCAAGGCCCGCGCGCTGGAGCGCCTGCGCAAGGACGGCCTCGACGAGCGGGCCGCCGCGAATCTTGTGCAGTACCTCCACGACCAAGCCGACGTCACCGGCGAGGTGCCCTCCGACGAGACGGTCGTCGTCGAGCGCTACCGGGACGAGGCCGGCGACTGGCGCGTCTGCGTGCTGACGCCCTTCGGCGCCCGCATCCACGCGCCCTGGACCACGGCGGTGGTGCGGCGGCTGGAAGAAGATCGCGGGCTGGAAGTCGAGAGCATGTGGACCGACGACGGCATGGTCTTCCGCCTGCCCGAGACCGACGCGCCGCCGGAGGCCGAGCTCTTCTTTCCCAAGGCCGACGAGGTGGAGGACCTCGTGGTCCAGTCGCTGGGGCAGACTTCGCTGTTCGCGGCGCGGTTCCGCGAGAACGCCGCTCGCGCGTTGCTCTTGCCGCGCCGCTATCCGGGGCGCCGCAGCCCGCTCTGGGCGCAGCGCAAGCGAGCCCGCGACCTGCTGCAAGTGGCCTCGAAGTACGGCAGCTTTCCGCTCCTGCTCGAGACCTACCGCGAGTGCCTGCGCGACGTCTTCGACCTGCCCGACCTGCAGGAGACGCTGCGCCGCGTGCAGGACCGCCGCCTGCGCGTGGTCAGCGTCGAGTCGCGCACGCCCTCGCCCTTCGCCGCCTCGCTGCTCTTCAGCTACGTCGCCAACTTCATCTACGATGGCGACGCGCCGCTGGCCGAGCGCCGCGCCCAGGCGCTCTCGGTCGATCAGGCGCAGCTGCGCGAGCTGCTCGGCGAGTCGGAGCTGCGCGAGCTGCTCGACGCCGAGGCCATCGAGCAGCACGAGCGCGGGGCGCAGCGGCTCCTGCGTCCGGCGCGCGGCCCCGACGGGCTGCACGATCTATTGCTCTCACTGGGCGACCTCTCGGAGCCCGAGATCCGCGCCCGCATCGAAGGCGAGCCCGCGCTGGCCGCCCTCTTCGACGAGCGCCGCGCCTTTCCCCTCAACCTCGCCGGCGAGAAGCGCTGGGTGGCCGCCGAGGACGCCGCCCGCGTGCGCGACGCGCTGGGCGTGCCGCCGCCCGCCGGGCTGCCGCGCGAATTGCTCGAGCCGGTCAAGGATCCGCTGGGCGATCTGGTCTCGCGCTGGGCGCGCACGCACGGGCCCTTCCGAGCGGAGGATCTGGCGGCGCGCTGGGGCGTGGGCGTGGCCGTGGTCCGCGATGCGCTCGAGCGACTGGCGGCGCAGGACCGCGTGCTCGAGGGCGAATTCATGCCCGGCGGACGCGGCCGCGAGTGGGTGGACGCCGAGGTCCTCAAGGCGCTCAAGCGGCGCTCCTTGGCAAAGCTGCGCAAGCAGGTGGAGCCGGTGGACCCCGCGGCGCTGGCGCGCTTCCTCGCCGACTGGCAGGGGCTGGCCCGGCCGCGGCGGGGGCTCGATGCGCTGCTGGGCGCCGTCGAGCAGCTGCAGGGCGCGCCGCTCGTCGCCAGCGCCATCGAGAGGGAGGTGCTGGCGGCGCGCATCCAGCCGCTCAAGACGGGCGACCTCGACATCCTCTTCTCCGCCGGCGAGCTGATCTGGCGCGGGGTGACGCCCATCGGCTCGCGAGACGGGCGCATCGCGCTCTACCTCACCGACCACTACCGCCTGCTGGCGCCGCCGTCGGTGCCGGCGCCCGGCGAGCTCTGCGAGACATTGCGCGGCGAGCTGCGCAAGCGCGGCGCCTCCTTCTTCGCAGATCTCACAGTCGCCACCGGAACCTTTCCCGCCGACCTGCTCAAGGCGCTCTGGGATCTGGTCTGGTCAGGCGAGGTCACCAACGACACGCTGGCACCGCTGCGCAGCTACCTGCGCGGCGAGCCGAAAGATCAGCGGCGCACGCTGCACCTCGGGCGACCCTTCCGCTCGCGGCGCATCGGCCCGCCGGGCAGCGAAGGGCGCTGGTCGCTGTTGCCCGCCATCTCGGGCACGCCCACCGAGCGCGCCGCCGCGCTGGCGCAGACGCTGCTGGCGCGGCACGGCGTGGTGACCCGCGAAGCGGTGCAGGCGGAGGAGATCGGCGGCGGCTTCTCGGCGGTGTACCCGGTGCTCAAGGCGATGGAGGAAGGCGGGCGCGCGCGGCGCGGATATTTCGTCGCCGGACTTGGCGGCGCGCAGTTCGCGGTGCCCGGCGCGGAGGAGCGGCTGCGGACGTTCCGGGAGCCGCAAGAGGAGCCGCTCTCGCTGGTGCTCGCCGCCACCGACCCGGCCAATCCGTACGGCGCGACCTTGCCCTGGCCCAGGCGCGAGGGCGACGGCGAGGCGCGGGCGCAGCGGGCGGCCGGCGCGCAGGTGGTGCTGCACGACGGCGTGCTGCTCGGCTGGCTAGGACGCGGCGAGCACAACTTGCAGACCTTCCTCCCCGCCGACGAGCCGCGGCGGACCCACGCCGCCCGCGCCCTCGCCTTGGCCTTGGCGGCGCTGGTCGATCAGGGACGGCGCAAGGGGCTCCTGATCGCGCGCGTCGATTCGGAAGAGGTGGACACCTCGCCGCTGGCCTCCGAGCTGAAAGCGGCCGGCTTCACCGCCGGCATCCGCGGCTATCTCAAGCGCGCGCCGCAACTGGCGCGGGCAGCGGAGCCGAAAGAGCTGGAAGAGCTGGAAGAAGAGACGGAAGATGCCTGAGGGCGACACCATCTTTCGCGCCGCCACCCAGCTGCGCAAGGCGCTGGTGGGCGCGCGGGTGACGAAGCTCGAGAGCGATCGCCTCGCCGGCCCGCTGCCGGTCGGCGAGCGCATCGAGGCGGTGGAGGCCCGCGGCAAGAACCTCATCGTCCGCTTCGAGAAGGGCCGCGCGCTGCGCACGCACATGATGATGAGCGGCTCGTGGCACATCTACCGCGCCGGCGAGAAGTGGCAGCGCCCGGCCTGGCAGGCGCGGGTGACGATGCACGCCGACAACGGCTTCCTCGCCGTCTGCTTCAACGCGCCCGTCGTCGAGTGGCTGCGCGACGAGTCGCTTTTGCGGCTGGGCCCCGACGCGACGTCGGACTCCTTTGAACCAGCGTCAGCGCACCGGCGCCTGCGGTCGCTCCCAAAAGAGATGGCGGTCGGCGAGGCGCTGCTGGTGCAGTCGGCGATGGCGGGAGTGGGCAACGTCATCAAGTCCGAGGCGCTCTTCCGCTGCCGCGCCGATCCCTTTGCTCGCCTGGCAGAAGTCCCGGAGGAAACGCTGCGGGCGCTGGTGGACGACAGCCACCAATTGCTGCTCCGCAACCGCGGCGGCGGCCCGCGCACCTCGCGCGACTCCCTCGACGGCGGGCGCCTCTGGGTCTACGGCCGCTCCGGCAAGCCCTGCCTCATCTGCGGGACGTCCATCCGGATGCGCCGGCAGGGCGCCGCCGGGCGCAGCACCTATTTCTGCCCCACCTGTCAGTGCGGCACCACGTCGCTAGGCCCGCCGTCCCAAAGGGGATAGACCATCCCCTTAGAAGCACTCGTGTGGAGGCACTCGTGGGCTCAGTAGAAGGGCTGCTCAACTTCGGCGTCATCCTGCGCTTCGCGGCCATCGGCACCTACGCGGCGGCGTTCGTCTCCTATGCGGCGCGGCTCGCCATCCAGCGGCTCAAGCTGGACCGCGCCGCCACCGCGCTCGCATCGCTGGGCGTGATCACGCACACCGCCTACCTGGCCACGCGCTGGGTCGCCGCCGGCCAGATCGAGATCCTCGCCCGCGAATCCACCGGCGACGTGCTCAGCTCCTACGACCGCTTCTGGTTCATGGTCTCGCACCCGCCCTACACCAACCTCTTCGACGCGCTCAACTTCGTCGCCTGGGCGATGATGGTCTGCTACCTGATCATCGAGCGCAAATGGGGCCTGCGCGTGGTCGGCGTCCTGGCCGTGGCGCTCGCGCTCGTCGCCATGGGCGAGGCCTCGCTGGTCACCGACAAGCAGATCGAGCCGCTGGTCCCGGCGCTGCAGAGCTACTGGATCCTCATCCACGTCGGCATGCTCTTCGTCAGCTACTCGCTCTTCACGCTGGGCGCGGTCT
>JANXXR010000630.1 GCA_025350525.1 Deltaproteobacteria bacterium | reverse complement strand
CGTCGCCGGCCAGCGCCTTGGCGAGCTGCCCCGCGTCGAGCGCGTGCGGCAGCGCGCCAGGCGGCGTCTGCGGCGTGACCAGCCGCAGCTTGCCGAGGCTGGGCGCGTCGAGGGTGGCGTCGAGGAGGCGGCGGGAGACGTCGGCCTCGCCGCCCACCGCCATGGCCAGCGTGCGCAGCATTTCGCGCTGCTGGGCGACGTAGGCCTGCACCCGCGCGGCGGCCTGCTCGGCGATGGCCTGCAGCGCTTCCTGCGAGGATCGCTCGCCGCGCTGGCGGACGATCTGGAAGCCGGCGCCCGCCAGCAGCGCCAGCGGCAGCACGCCGACCAGCACCACCATGGCCGCGAGCATGAGGGCGAGCCGGCGGCGGGTCATTGCAGGACCTCCCACTGCGGCAGGCCTTCGATGAAGCCGCCTGCTTCGAGGCCGGGAGTCCGGATGCGTGCATCGAGCACCACCACGCTGGGCGCCGCGCAGACGTTGGCGCCGGGTGGGTCGGCGTCGAGCGCCCGCTGCGCGGCCTTCCAGTCGCGGGCGTCGAGCGCTGCATCGACCGCCGGGTTGGAATAGCCGAGCAGGTTGCTTTCGCCTCCGGTGCGCCACACCAAGGCGCTCATCAAGGGAGGCCAGACCACGGGGCGGATGGCCGCCAGGTCGAAGTCACCCGCCCGGAGGGCATTGAGAAACTCCTGGGCCTCCACTTCGCGGATGGCTCCTCCGCGCGCGCCCAACTCGCGTCGCGCCGCGGCGGCGAATCGATAGAAGAGCGGGAGCGTCAGCAACTCCAGTGGGCGCCCCGCCGGAAGGGGCTCGACCTCTGGCCTCTGGGGCGGCGGCGGGCAATCGGTTCCGAAGGCGAGCTGCCGGACCTCGCCCCTGCCGAAGATTCCCGCCAGCGCGACCCGTTCCTGGCGCGTCAGCCGGCGCGGGTTGAAGGCGATCATGTTGGCGAGGTTTCCACTTGCCCGAAGGATGTGGAGGCGCGGAACGCCCTCGAAGAACTCGATCCAGCGCCGGTCCACCTCCGGAAGCATATCCGCGTCGCCCTTGAGGGTATGGGCAAACGCGTCCTGGGGCGTGGGATAGGAGTTGAGACGAACCTTGTCGATGAAGCCCGGCGCCGGATACCGACGCGTGAGCAGGACGTGGCTCGCGTCCTCTTCCTCGACGACGAACGCCCCGGTCCCGATCACGCGGTCGCGCGCGCGGTGGAACACGAAGGTCTGCCAGAGCAGGAGCTCGGTGGGAGCCGAGGCGTCGGTCGAGCGGAAGAGAAGACTGCTGCCTTCATCGAGGACCTGCAGGCGAAGCTGGTCCACCGAGCTTGCGACGTGCGCGAAGGCGACCGGCGTTCCATCGCTGAAGCGCGCTCCTGGACGCAGCCAGACGCGCAGGCCCTGCGAACCCGCGTTTTCGACCTTGGCTGCGAGAGCAGGGACGAGCTCGCCGGTCTGCCCGATGGTCACCATCCGCTCGAAGACCAGCGCCCGCGCGACAACGCTCCAGCTGCGCGCGTCGGGCGCGACCCTGTCGAGCGGACCCGAGACCGCGATGCGCAGTGTAAAGGGAGCGACCTGCGGTGGCGGCTTGCAGGCGGCGAGGAGGACGACGACGAGAAGCGCGCGCACCTTCCAGGCAGCTTCAATGCCTCACGGCATGTTGTCAATCATGATCGTGCAGCCGGTCATCTTGCGCGTGCTCTTCCTCTTGCTGCGCTTGATCTTCATCATGGTCGTGCTCCGGGTTGGGGTCAGGCTGCTTCCGTCCGCACTGGTTCTTCCGAAAACTCCGCGAGGTACCGGCGGACGACGGCCTCGTGGAAGCTCTGCTCGAACAGGTCCTTTTTGCAGGCGACCTGGTCGAGCCGGTGGGTCTTGAGGTACTGGCCGCCGAGGCAGCCGCCGACGCAGACGGGCATGTACGCGCAGTCGCCGCACTGCTCCCACGGCCGCAGCTCGACCAGCGGCGCGATCTTCTCGGCTCCGCTCCGGGCGACGTGGGTGACGGCGAGGTCGGAAAGACCGGCCACCGCGGGGCACTTGTAGACGTGGCCCTCGGGATCGATGGTGTAGTTGTTCTTCCAGTGCAGCTCGCAGGGCCCGAGCATCGACTCGAGCATCTCGCCCGCGAGGACGGGCGGGGCCAGCTTGCGGCGCTCGATCGACTTGTTGAGCTGCACCAGCGTGGCGGTCTCTTCGCTGCCGGAGCAGCTGGTGCAGCTGCCCGAGCCCAGCCGCTGCGTGTCGACGATGGGCTTGAAGCGGATGCCCTGGAGCTTGTGCGCCACTCCCGACTTCTCCAGCCGGTCGAGCAGGCTCTCGAACGACTTCGCCTGGTCGGGAAAGAAGTTGCCGCCGACGCGGACCTTCGAGCCCGCCGTGGCCAGCGCGACCACGTTGTCGAAGATGACGTCGAAGCTGCCGCGCCCGTCGCGGTAGACGCGCTCCCGGTCGTGGGTCTCCTTGTCGCCGTCGAGGGTGACCTTGAAGGTGCCCTTGCCGAACTCCTCCATCGCCTTGGCGAAGGGCAGGTCGAGGAGCACGCCGTTGGTGGTCATCTGCCAGTCGAAGGTCCCGCCCCGCGCGGCCATCGAGGCCGAGAGCATCCGCGCGGTGCGCACGCAGTAGTCCTTGCGGGTGGTGGGCTCGCCGCCGAAGTAGTGGACCTTGAGGTGGCGCAGGGCCCGCGCGTCGATCTGGCGGAGGATCCACTCCAGCGTCGCGTCCTCGGTGGGCGAGGACATCTTGGTGAAGGCGGGGTTCTCCTTCTGGAAACAGTAGCTGCAGGCGAGGTTGCACTGCAGCGTCGGCATGAGCGTGACGTAGAGCGTGCCGGGGATGCCCTCGCTGGCAGCCTCCAGGTGTGCGCGGAGCCGCGCATCGTCGCCGCCGCGGTCCGGCACGAGGAAGCCGTCGTCGAGCAGGATCTGCTGCGTCTCTGCTTCGTCGGCGGAGGGAGCGGCGCCCGCCGTCCAGCGCGCCACCGCCGCGAGGGTGAGGTCGTCCACCCCGACGTAGCGGTCGTCGAGGACGCTGTAGAGGACGTGCTCGCCCGGGCGGACATCCGGATAGGCGACGACGAAGCGGGACATCTGCATTTGGACACTTCCTTCGCAACCCCGGTGCCAGCGAGAGGTGGAACACGCGCCCCAGAGGGGAAGAGCCAGCTTTCTGGCTCTGGGCCAGCATTCTGGCCGCGCACGCGAGGCTTGTCTTCCAGCCCCGGCCCGCCCCGGACCGCGAGGCCGGATCGGGTCGCGAGAGCGGAAAAGGCCGCCTGGTGCGGACTTGAGGACCTGGGCCAGCGATCTGGCCCCCCAGGCCAGATCCTTGGCCGCGCCGCTGGCGCGCCGCTTGCTGTTGCCTAGAGTTCGTGACCGAAAAAAATCTCATCGAGGTGCGCCACCTGCGAGCCGGCGGGCGGTTGATCCCTGTTCACTTCTTCCGCAACGCCGGCGGCTCGGTGGCCGGGCGGTTTCTGCTCGGCGCGGAAGACACTCCCATCGTCGACGGGCCCACGCCGGAGGCGGTGCTGGAGGTGCTCCGCGACGTCATCGACGGGCTCCTCCTGGCGCGGAAGCTGGCGTGACGGCCGTCCGCACGGTGGCGGCCCGTCCTCCGCGCGACGCGCCCAGCGACGGAGCCGCCGAGCTGCAGCGCTTCGTCAACGCGGGGCGCCTGGCCTCGGCGGTCTCGCACGAGCTCCTCTCCGCCCTGGGAGTGGCCCAGTCCGACGTCGGGTTTCTCTGCGAGCTGTTCGAGCAGCCCGGAAAGGGACGCGACCTGCGCGAGACGGCGGAGCAGGCGCGGGTCGCCATCTCCCGGGCGGTGTCGCGGATCGCCGCGGTGATCAGCCTCGCCCGCGCTCGCGACGGGCAGCTGGGTCCCCTCGACGTCCGCGAGGTGATCGGCGCCGCCCTCTTCGACCTCGAGGCGCGGCTGCTGGGCTACACGCTCGTGCGCGACCTGCAGCCGGTGCCGTTCGCGCTGGCCGAGCGGGGAGCGCTCTTGCAGACGCTGGTCTCGGCGCTGCTCGACGCCGCCGACGCCACGCCCGCGCGCGGCCGCATCGGCATCTCCCTGCGTGCGGAGAATGGCTGGGTGATCACCTCCATCGACGACGAGGGCCCCTCGCCCTTGACGCCCGAGGCCCTCGCCGACAGGCCCAACTCGACGCTGGGGATCTGCCGCAGCCTGGTGCGATCGTTTCGCGGCGAGCTCCTCGCAAGCCAGGGTCCGCTGGGCGGCCGGCGCCTCACCATCCGGCTGCGCAGCGACCGCCTCAGCCCTTGACCTTGCGCAGCCTGCGCGCGGCGGCGGTGCCCAGGACGGTGGCCGCGGCCAAGGCCACCGCCAGCACGATCCAGACCGCGCGCGAGTGCAGCGTCGCTCCCTGCTCGATGGCTTCGGCGCTGGGCAGAAGCGAGCCCGCCCAGGAGTAGAGGACGATGCCCGGCGCCATCCCCAGCGCCGTGCCCAGCACCAGATCGCGCTGCCGCATCGCGGTCAGGCCCAGCACCGCGTTGCTGGGCGTGAACGGCAAGATGGGCGAGAGCCGCACCAGCGCCACCGTCACCAGCCCGCCCTCAGCGGCGAGGTCCGCCAGCGCGCGGACCCGGGGCCGCTCGAGCAGCGCCTGCGCCGCCGCCTTGCCCGCCAGCGCCCGGGCGATGGAGAACGAAGTCGCCGCGCTTCCCACCGCCGCCACCAGCGAGAGCAGCGCGCCCGGCACGCCGTAGAGCCAACCGCAGGCGACGATGAGCGGGACGATGGGCAGGAGGAAGAGCGTCAGGAGGTACATGCCCAGCGCGGTCAGCACCGCGCCCAAGGCGCCCTCGCCGTGCAGCAGCTTTGCGCCCTCGACGATCCAGCGCAGCACCGGGAGCTGCCGGACGATCACGTAGAGGAGGAGTAGCACGACGAGGCCTGAGGCGACGCGGGCGGCCTTGCGCAGCGGCACCCTAGGCGGGCGGCTTGCCGCCGGGCGGCAGGCCGTCGGCCGGCTTGTTGAAGAGAGGATCGTCGGCGAGCTGGCCGTGCGTCTCGGCGCGCGCGTCGGCCTGCAGCGCATCCCAGGCGCGGCGGTCGGCCTCGTCCATCTGGTCGAGGGCGAAGTTGAGCCGCGCCCGCGACTTGACCAGCCGCGTGCGCGCGTCCTGCGCTTCGGCCTTGCCCTGCACGAGGAGATCGGCGGCGTCGAGCGGCGGCGTGGCCGGATCGCGGGCCTTCTGCTGCTTCTCCTCGGCGATCCGCTGCGCCGCTTCCGCCGCGGCGACCTCCTGCCCGGCCTCGAAGGCCATCTGCTGCGCCCGGCTCTTCAGCGGGCCCGCGCTCGCCTGTCCGGCCCGGGCCTGCTCCTGAGCGCGCGCCTGGGCCTCGAGGTGCTGCATCTTGAGGATCAGCTCGTCCGCTTCGTCCGGCATCGCGAAAGCATACACGCTAAAGTTCGCCGGTGCTGTGGATCGCCAACTGCCTTCTGGCCGACCCGAGCCCGCGGGAAGGCGCGCTGCGCGTCGAGGGGCAGTTCATCACCGGCCGCACCTCGCACCTCGCGGTCAAGGTCTCCACGCTCGACGCCCGCGGGCTCACCCTGGTGCCCGCCTTCGTCGACGCGCACGTGCATCTCTCGGTGGCGGGCGATGCGGGTCTGATCGCGCGGGAGGAGCTGCGGCGCGGCGTGGCCGGCGTCATCGATCTGGGCGCGCCCGAGGCCGCGCTGGCGTCGCTCGACCTGCGGCCGCTGCGGGTGCGCTTCGCGGGGCCGCTCTTCACCGCGCCCGGCGGATATCCGACGCAGACCTGGGGCAGGGACGGCCACGGCCTTCCCCTCACCACCGCCGGCGAGGCGCGCGCGGCGGTGGGTCGGCTTGCGGCGGCGCAGGCGCGCTTCGTCAAGCTGGCCTTCGATCCGCGCGGCCCGATGCTCGCCTTCGACGTCGCCAAGGCAGCCGCCGACGAGGCCCACCGCCTCGGGCTCAAGGTCGCGGCCCACGCGCTCGAGGCGGACGCGGTGCGCCTGGCGCTGGACGCAGGCGCCGACGTGCTCGCCCATACCCCGCGCGAAAAGCTGCCCGCCGATCTGCTCGAGCGGATGAAGGGCAAGTGGGTGATCTCGACGCTCTTTGCTTTCGAGGTCGCGCCGGAGCGGCTGGCGGCGCTGCGCGAGGCGGGCGCGCGCATCGCCTACGGAACCGATCTCGGCAACGAGAGGACCGCGCCCGGCATCGATCCGCGCGAGCTTGCGCTGCTCAAGGCCGCCGGCGTCGATCCGCTGCGCGCCGCCACCCAGGACGCCGCCGAGCTGGCGGGCCTGAAGGATCTGGGCCGGCTCTCGGTGGGCGGCGCCGCGAGCCTCTTGGCCGTCCGCAACCTCGAGCCGGAGGGCCTCTCGCGTCCGGTCTGGGTGATGAACTGCGGTAAGATGGTGGTGTGAAGCTCTCGCTTACCGTGGTGCCGTCGCCGCGAGAGGCGCAGGTCGGGACCGAGCCGCCGCCGTCGGTGCAGCTCTCCGAGCCGATGCGCCGCTTCCAGTGCAACCAGAAGGGGTGCTGCTGCAGCGGCTGGGACATTCCCTTCCGGCTGGAGGACTTCCTCCGGCTGCACGATCGCCTTCCCGAGAGCGAGCGCGGCACGCTGACCCACGGCCTCAAGCTGGTGCTCGAGCAGGGCAAGACGCCCGAGGGCGAGCAGGTGCTCCACTCGATGAAGCTCGACGGCGCGGGCGACGACCGCGCCTGCCGGTTCCTCGAGAGCGAAGGCGGCTGCAACGTCCACGCGCGCTTCGGTCTCTCGGCGCTGCCCGACCTCTGCGTGGACTTCCCCGCCTTCGGCTACCGGCACGACGACGGGCGCGTCGAGCTCTGGTTCGATCCGGTCTGCCCCGAGGTCATCGAGCAGCTGGGCGAGTCGGACGCGCCGCTGCGCCTCTTCCAGCAGCAGGGCTTCTTCGGCGACCCCGGGCTCGACCTGCGGGTCCAGCACACCTCCGACAGGATCGGCGCGCGGCTCGGCCAGTACACGGTTCCGGCGGCGGCGCTCGACCAGATCCGCGCCGCATCGGTTGCGGCCTTCGCCGTGGACCGGCCGCCGTGGCAGACGCTCTCGGCGCTGCTGCACGCGTTTCGGCGCCTGCACCTGGACGACGCCTCGGCGTTCGAGTTCTCGGCGTTCGAGTTCCCGGCGTTCGAGGTGACGGCGCCCGAGGACCCGCGGCCCTTCGTGGGCTTTCTCGCCGACTGCATCGCGGCCCACGGCCCCGATCTGCTCGCCGCCAGCCTCATCCGTTACCAGCGCTTCATCTGGTCGATCGATCCGAAGCCGCTGGTGGGCAGCCCCGTCCTCGCCGACCACCTGCGGGACTGGCAGCCCGCCTTCGCCCAGTGGCTGGCGCCGCAGGAGGACGCGCTCCGCCCGCTGCAGGCGCGCTGGATGGCTCACCGCTTCGGCACCCCCATGGTGAAGGGCCGGGGCGACCTGCGCGAGGCCGCCGACTCGATGGTCCACCTCTACGGAACTTCGCTGCGCATCGCCGCCGCGATGGGCGCCGTGCTGCAGCGACCGGTCGATCGGGAGATGTACAAGGCGGCCATCGGCGCTTCCGAGTTCTTCTACCGCTCGCTGCATTTGCCGCGGGAATCCCTGCCCTGGTTCGCCGCCAGCCGCGAGTAGCCCGCTCGCGATCAGGCCGGCTGCAGGCGGATCAGGGTGATCTCCGCCGGCGCCAGCACCCGCATCGGCGGTCCCCAGAAGCCGGTGCCCCGCGAGACGTAGAGCTGCGATTCGCCCCGCGCGTGCAGTCCCGCGAGGTACGGCTGCGCCAGCGCCACCAGCCAGGAGAAGGGCCAGATCTGGCCCCCGTGCGTATGCCCCGACAAGGTCAGCCCGACGCCCTTGCGCGCCGCCTCCGCAAACTGCCGCGGCTGGTGTGCCAGGAGCACCAGCGCCAGCGACGGATCGCGGCCAGCCAGCGCCTTGGTCAGGTCGGGCGCGCCGCTCGGATCGTCGATGCCCGCGAGCTCCAGTCCGGGCGCAATCGAAACGCGCCGGTTGCGCAGCGGCTGCACGCCCAGCGTCGGCAAATGCGCGCACCACGCGTCGGCGCCGCTGTAATGATCGTGATTGCCCGTCGAGAAGAAGACGCCGTGCTTGGCCTCGAGGCGGGCGAGCGGCGCCACCTGCTCGCGCAGCTCGTCGACGGTGCCGTCCACCAGGTCGCCGGTGATGGCGACCAGGTCGGGAGAGAGGCTGCGGATGCGATCGACCACCTGCCCGACCCAGTCCTTGCGCAGGAGCGCGCCGACGTGGACGTCGGAGATCTGCACCAGCTTGAAGCCAGCCAGCGCGGCCGGAAGCCCGCGCAGGCGGACCTCCACTTCCTTGACCTGCACCGCGCCCAGCGCGTTGCGCACGCCCAGCGCCGAGAGCCCGGCGACGACTCCGCCGACGCCCACCGCCAGCGAGCGCGCGAGGAAGAGGCGCTTGGCAGGATCGACCGGCAGGGGAGATCGCATCCGCTGCACCAGCGTGCCCAAAAGCCGGCCCGCGTCCGCCACGCCGAGGAAGGCAACGAAGAGAAAGCCGACGCCCATCCAGACGAAGATCACCCAGAGGCCCGGCCGGAACGAGGCGTGGAAGACCCGCGAGGCGATCATGGCGAGGGGGATGGAGAGCCCCAGGGCGACGATCAGCAGCGTGAGGAGGAGCGCGGCCAGGGGCGGCAGGTGCGTGTCGCGGACCAGCCGCGCCCAGACGTAGTAGTGCATGCCGCCGACCAGGCTGAGCGCGATGGGCACGAAGATGAGGAAGGGCAGGACGCGAGACACGCCTGTGAGGATGCCGCAAGCGCCGGGCGGTTGCAGCAAAAGCGCCGGTCATCCGCCTTCTGACCGGAGCAGCTCGGCGAGGCGGGCTTCGTCGAGCCGCACCCGCAGCACCTTCTCCTGCGAGATGAGGACGCTGCCGGCGGCGGCGCCCTTGGGCTTGCGCACGTGCTTGCGGCGCGTCCAGGCGATCTCGACGCCGCCCTGCCCGCGGTACGAGGAGAAGTGCGCCGCGAGGAGGGCCGCGTCGCCCAGCGTGTCGCTGTCGGGCGAGTCGCCCGCGCCCGGGATGACCACGTGCGCGCCGGTGGCGCCGCGGGCGTGCAGCCAGAGGTCGTTGCCGCGGGCGAGGCGGGTGAGGGCGTCGTTGTCGCGGGCGCCGCGGCCCACCAGGATGGGCGCTCCGCTGCGCGAGCGGAAGGTCCGGTAGGGGAGCCGCTCTGTGGCCGAGTCGGCGCGCTGGCCGGACGCGCGCTTGGCGCCGAGCTGGTTCTCCACCAGCGACAAGGAGGCGGCGTCCCCTGCCGCCAGCGCTTGTTCGAGGAGCGCCTCTGCCGCCGCCAGCTGTGCCGTGACCTCGCCGCGCCGGGCGGAGATCCGCGCCGCCGCCGCCTGGTAGCGCTTCGCCTTCTTCAGCCAGCGCGCCGCCAGCTCGGCCGCGCTCAGCGCCGGGTCGAGCGCGATGACCACCTCGAGGGGAACGCCGTCGTCCGAGGCGTGCGCCCAGTCCTGCACCCGCGCCTCCCGGGCGCCGCGGGGGAGGCGCGAGGCCACCGGCAAGAGCAGCTCGGCGCGGGCGCGATCGAGGTCGGCCCGCCCGGCTCGCGCCCCGTCCTCCTCGACGGCGGCCAGCGTGCGCCGCAGCTTCTGCACCTGCGCACGCAGGCGCGCCGCCACCTCCTTGCGCCGCGCCGCGAGCCCGGCTTCCTCTTCGCGCTGCAGGGCCCCGCGCACCAGCTCGCCGCGGGCCAAAAGCGGCGCCGCCGTGCCCAGCTCGAGCTCCACCGCCTCCGGAAAGGTCGCGCCGGGCCTGCGGTCCGCGCCCGCGCCCGCGGACGCCCAGACGATGCGCCGCCCGCCGTCCACCAGCACCAGCGCCTCCTCGCCGATGAGCGAGCGCGGGCCGTGCTCCGTCTCGAAGTCGAGCCGCGGCGCAGGCGTGCGCCGATCCGCCGCCAGCTGCAGCGCGGCGCCCTTGAGCTGGGCCCCCTCGAGCGCGCGGCGCAGGGTGGCCTGGGAGGTGGGCGCGCTCCCGGGCGAGGTGGGCCGCGCCTCCGAGAGCGCCGCCATGCCCAGCCGCGCGTCGATGACCGCCAGCAGATTCTGCCCCGGCACCCGCAGCTGCAGCACGCAGACCTGCGCCGAGGGCAGCCACAGCTTCTGCAGCAGGGCGCCCGCGAGCGCGCGCAGCTCGGCCAGCAGCGCCTTGCGTTCGGCATCGGTGAGGGTGGGGGGCACTGCCTTGCTCTACATCGGGGGCCGCGGAGTCGTCACGCATGACCCGCGGGCGGCCGCAACCTGCACGGCCGCCCGGACCAGGCCGGGCTACTTCTTCTTCGAGCCCTTCTTCTTCGCTGCCTTCTTGGTGCCCTTCTTCGCACCCTTCTTTGCACCCTTCTTTGCCGCCATCAGGTCCTCCTCCCGAGAGATGTCGCTCACATCGAGCTTGCGGCCACGATACAGACGCGTTTCCAAAGCGTCAAGGAAAGCGCTGCGGCGAGATCGCCGGATTTCCTCTGTAAAATCGATTTCACTATCAGTGAACACGACTCCCGACCGCGCTGGCCGCGGGTCCGGGCGCTTTTGCAGACGCCTGTTGATGCGGGATCGGGGGGGCCGCTAGAGTGCTCTCTCGACATGCGCCAGCTCTCCCTCTTTCCGTCTTTGAACACCGAGCCGCCCCGATCGGAGCCGCGCCTCGCCGCCCGGCAGCCGGAAGCGGAGCTGGGCCCGTCGCGCATCCACGTGGTCCCCGACGGGGCCAGCCTGGTGATGGCCTCGCGGCTCTCCTCGCTCCTGCGCGAGCCTGTAGAAGTCGAGCTGACAGACAACGCCTGGACCATGGTCAGCTACCGCCGCGTCTCGGGGCGGCTCCACTTCCGCCTCCACCACATGTTCGCCCGCGCGCACGAGCCGGTGATGCGGGCCCTGGCAGGCTTCACCGGGAAGAACCGCCGGGCGCACGGCCGCGCCATCGACGAATACGTCCGCCAGCACCGCGACCTGATCAAGTCGTCCGCGCCCCGCGCCGACACGCCGCTCGCCGCCCGCGGCCAGGTTCACGACCTGCTCGACATCTTTGCCGCCCTCAACGCCCGCCACTTCGACAACCAGGTGCAGGCCCGCATCGGCTGGGGACGCCGCGCGCCGGGCGGCCGGCGCCGCTCGATCAAGATGGGCGTCTACTTCCACGACCACAAGATCATCCGCATCCACCCTGCCCTCGACGACCAGCGCGTGCCGCGCCACTTCGTCGAGATGGTGGTCTTCCACGAGATGCTCCACCAGGTGATCCCGCCCAGCGTGGACAGCGCCGGCCGCCGCTCGGTGCACGGCAACGAGTTCCGCGCCGCCGAGCGGACCTTCCCCGGCTACGAGCGGGCCCGGGCCTGGGAGAGGGCCCACCTGCATCTGTTGCTGCGGCAACGCTCCTGAGAGAGCGAAACCTGCGCCCCGCCCGCGCAGGCGGTAGGTTCATTCCGCCTTGTCCCGCCACTCTTTCGCTCTGCTGGTCCTCGCCGCCTGCGCGACCCCCTCGCAGCCGTTCGAGGGGCACCCCGTGCTGGCGGCCATCAAGTTCGAAGGCAACAAGACCATCGGGGGCGGCGATCTGCTCGCCAAGATCGCCACCTCGCCCAGCACCGGCTTCTTCTCCAAGACGGCGCGCTACTACGACGCCGACCTCTTCGCCATCGACCTGAAGCGCATCGTGCGCTGGTACAACGAGAAGGGCTTCTACGAGGCGAAGATCCTCGAGACGGTGGAGCAGAAGGACGACCAGGGCCGCATCACGCTCCTGGTCAAGCTCGAGGAAGGCCGCCGCGCCGTCATCCACGAGATGCAGCTCAACGGCGTCGGGGAGATCCCCAAGGGCGAGCTCAACGACATCGACGCGGCGCTGCCCATCCACCGCGGCGATTCCTTCGACGAGGATGGCTACGAGAAAGCCGAGCTGGTCCTGCTCGAGCAGCTCAAGGCGCATGGCTACGCGCGGGCGCAGGTCAACGGCAGGGTCGAGGTGCGGCCGCTCGAGGGCAAAGCCACCGTGATCTACGACTGCGTGGTCGGCCAGCGCTTCAAGTTCGGCAAGGTCTCGGTGGCCGGCAACCGGCAGATCCCCGCCGACCAGATCGTCACCGCCACCGGCCTCTCCCGCGGCGACACCTACAGCCCGGCGGCCATCGCGCTCGCCCAGCAGCGCGTCTACAACCTGGGCGCCTTCTCGGGAGTACGGGTCGGCCTCGAGCCGCTGGGCGACGAGCCCGTGGCCGCGGTGCGCATCAACGTCCGCGAGGCGCCCTTCCAGACCTTCCGCTTCGGCCTGGGCGGCTCCATCGAGCGGACGCGCTGGGAGCTGCCGCGGCTGCTCGGCGAATACACCAACCGCTCCCTCTTCGGCGGGCTGCGCCGGCTCGAGCTGTCGAGCACCGTCGGCTACGCCTTCGTCTCCAGCCCCTTCGACTACGACCGCGCCCACTCGGGGATCACCAGCCAGAACAGCGCGCAGCTCACCGTGCCCAACGTCTTCCTTCCCGGTCTCGACTGGATCACCCGCGGCGAGTTTGCCCGCGAGGTGCAGGGCGGCTTCGCCTACGACGACTTCGCCGCCCGCACCGGCTTCCTCTACCGCCGCGGCAAGCA
>JANXXR010000625.1 GCA_025350525.1 Deltaproteobacteria bacterium | reverse complement strand
CTCCTCTGTTAGACTTTTCTGAAATCGCGCCTTAGAAAACCAGGCACCCGCAAATGCTTCGACGATCTTCGAGGCCTGCCGGCAATGCAGGTGAAGCGCACTCGAAAAGGCGTGGGCCTCGGAGAGATCACGGAAAGTGTGTGCGACTCCACGTCGCGGAAAGCGGACATTTCTATCTGGGCCGAACCGGACATTTTCATTTGGGCGCTACCTCCCTCTGCTTTTGTGCACCTCCGCCAGGCAAGCTCAATCAGACCCGCAAAGCCGGGTCCGGACCGCCGAGTACAGCTCGCGCTTGCCGCTCAGTAAAAACGCGCGCGTCGAGTAGAAATAGAGCGTCCTCGCGTCGTTCGATAGCGCCGGACCGCCGTCGTCCCCCTTGGAGTTCACCGTCGGGCCGAGGTTGACTGGGGCCGACCAGTCGTCTGCGGTACTGGCGCGGGTCGAAGCCCACAGGTCGATCTTTCCGGATCCGCCCGGGCGATTCGAGGTGAGGAACAGCTCGAGTCCGTCGTTGCGAATCGCAACACGCGTGTCGCGCCCGGGGCTGTTCAGCTGCGTCACCGGCGTGGCTGGCTGGGACGCATCGGGGCCGAACAACGTCATCCGGTAGATGTCGTAGTCCAGGGCTCCGGGACGGAGGATGCTGTTGAAGTACAGGCTGACTCTCCCGGTGTCCGGATCGACCAGGAGGGCGGGAGCGTTCTCGTCGTACGCGGTGTTGACCGCAGGGCCCAGATTGAAGGCCCGCCCCCAGCCGAAATTGTCGGTCTCGTCGTCTCTGAACGATGCCCAGACGTCGTCCGCCCCGTAACCGCCTTCCTTCCGCGTGCTGCTGAAAAGGAGCCAGTGGCCGTCCGGCGAGAAGTTCGGGGCAAAGTCGGACGCGGCGCTGTTGATGTTCGGTCCCAGGTTCACCGGCTTCTGCCAGGACGCAGCAGGCTCGCTGCGCTGGCTCACCCAGATGTCGTTGTCACCAGAACCGCCGGAACGGTTGCTGGAAATGTACAGGGACAGTCCATCGGGCGAGATCGCCGGGTGGAAATCATTGGACGGCGTCGGTGAATTGACGCTGTCCAGCCTCACCGGCGCCGACCAGGCCGAGAAGCGCGGCGCCCCTTGCTCACACTCCACGTCCTGTGCCGCGGCCGAGCTTGCGACGGCGAACAGCACCCAGGCGGTCAAAACGACGCTCCCTCGATTGCTTGTCTGATTCATCACCACTGCCTCCTTGCGCACCGACGTCAGGGCGCGGATGGAGGTTGGGCCCGCGAAGGCCAGACGTCGATGCACTGCGCCTCATCTGCAGATGGACTCCAGGTCGTTCGCGTCCCTCCCTCCTATGCCGCCCGGTCGATTCGCAGTAAAACGGCGTGGAGATGGGGGCCGTCATGGCCGGGTCGGCCGTTTCCGAGCCGGAATTTCGATTCGGCGAGTTTCTCGCCGACGGGAGGGCGCACGAGCTGCGTCGCGGCGAGCTGATCGTGCCGCTGCAGGACCAGCCCTTCCGGGTGCTGGCGGCGCTGCTCGACCGGGCCGGGGCGCTGGTGACGCGAGACGAATTGAAAGCATTGGTGTGGGCGAACGACACGTTCGTCGATTTCGACCATGGCCTGAATACCGCTGTCCGCAAGCTTCGCGACGCGCTCGGCGACTCGGCAGCGGCGCCACGGTACATCGAAACGCTGCCCAAGCGGGGCTACCGCTTCATCCTCCCCGTCGAGCGCCTGGCCGCTGCAACTGCGCCGGCATTGGCCGGGGTGAAGTCGCCTCGGGAACGCCGTCATCGGAGGAGTGCACTGCTCGTCGCCGCAGGACTGGTGCTCTTCACGGCCATTGGAACCGGCCAGCGGCTGCGCTTGGGCCAAGGCGTTTTCGGCGACCGACGGAGCGTTCGCCCGAGCGCCGAAGCCGAGGACCTGTACCTGCGCGGCAAGATCCGCATGCGTCAGGAGAGCGAGGCCGACGTCTCGACCGCGATCGCCCTCCTCGAACAGGCGACCGCGCTCGCTCCTGAATTCGCGGCCGCGCAGGCCGAGCTTTCCCGCGCCTATCGATTGCGAGTCGCACAGTTCGCTCCCGCGGACGCGATTGCGTTGGAGCGGGCCCAAGTCGCCGCCGAGAAAGCGCTGCAACTCGATCCCAACCTCGGCGAGTCGCACTTCGCCGCGGGGCAACTGCTCTGGGGAGTGGTGCAGAACCGCTTCCTCGCCGAGCGCGCGATCCGCGAATTGCGGCAGGCGATCAAGCTGAACTCCGGCCTCGGGGAGGCGCACCAATACCTGGGTCAGATCTACCTGCATGTTGGTCTGCTCGACGAGGCGTTGAGCGAATTCCACCGGACGCTGCTGCTGCAGCCGTCCGACCACAATGCGATCCGGCGGATTGGGATCGTTCTTGTCTATCGGGGACGATATGAAGAGGGGCTGAGGACCTTTCGCCAGGCGCCGGCGGAGGCGAACTCATCGCTCTGGCATTATCAGGTCGCCTGGGTGCTGCAGTACCTCGGCAAGCGCAATGAGGCGTGGGACACGATGGACAGCTACCTGCGAGCGCACCCCGAGGACAAGGGCGGAGTGGTGACGAGCACGCGGGCGATCTGGTTTGCGAAGGCCGGCGACACGAGCAGGGCGGAAGCCGACATCGCCGCGGCGATCGCGAAGGGAAAGGGATTCATTCATTTCCACCACACTGCATACAACGTCGCCTCGGCGTATGCGCTGCTCGGCCGCCGGGATGAGGCGATCGAGTGGCTGCTCACCACCGTACGCACCGGATGGCCGTGCTACCCTTACTTCGCGAGCGACCCGAACCTCGACCGCATCCGCCGCGACCCGCGCTACCAGAGGTTCATTGCGGATCTGCGAGTCGAGTGGGAGCACTATCGCGCGATCCCTTGACGGAGTCGTTGGAGACTCCGATCCCTCGCGCTACTTGGAGAACGAGAATGACGCCAGAGGGAACGTGAAAGCGAAACTTGTCGAGGAGAGCTTCCTGAGTCAGGTAGCAGCCTCCCTTGCGCGCGCCTTGCGCGCAGGGTGAAGTGGGACCCACAGAGGTCAGATCTCGCACCACGACGAAGCTGCGCACGCTCAAGCGCCTCGGGCGTGGACAAGCTCGTCGAGATCGAGCTTTCAACCGGCACGCGTTGGCTGCATCCGCCCGGAATGGGGACGGCAGACCGCTTGCTTCGCAAGCCCCTCGACCTCGAGGACCTCCTTCGTACCCTGCACGAGTGCGTCGACTGTCGGCCCTGACGGTCGAGCGTGAAGCGCTCGGTAGGGCCCGCTGTTAAGATGGTCCCGTGGCGCGCCCGGTTCTCCCGGTTGCGAAATCTTGTCCGCATCAAGCCCGCCCGGGTCCACCATCCGACACGCAGAACAAAAATTGCCTCGAATTTCTGCTCTCAAGAGCACCTGGTGCTAGACGGGAGATCCCCCTCCCAGCGAAGGCTTTGATGCCCCCGGATCCCAGTTCACCCGACGCAAGCACCAGCGCTCGCAAGATGTTCGACCATGGCGGTGAGATGGGGGCCCTGCTGCGCTCGATCGACTGGTCGAAGACTACGCTCGGACCGGTGTCTGGGTGGTCCCAGGCGCTCCAGACGATGATCGGCGTCCTGCTCCGCAGCCGCTTCCCGATGCACCTGTCCTGGGGCTCGCAGTTGGTGCAGTTCTACAACGACGCCTACCGGCCGATCCTGGGCGCGAAACACCCCAAGGCGATGGGGCAGCCGGTGAGTGAGTGCTGGCCCGAGATCTGGAACGTGATGGAGCCGATCTTCGCGGGGCCGTTTTCGGGAAAGCCCGCCACTTGGATGGATGACCTCCTGCTGCTCTTTGATCGCAAGGGCTTCCTCGAGGAGACCCACTTCAAGGCGGCCTACAGCCCGGTCCCTGACGACACCACGGCTTCAGGCATTGGCGGGGTGCTCGCCACGGTCTCCGAGACCACCGAGCAGGTCTATGGCCAGCGCCAGCTGAAGACCCTGCGCGAGATCGCCGCGCGCGCGGCTGAGGCGCAGACCCCGGAGCAGGCGTGCGCCACCGCCGCCGCCACGCTCGGAGAGAACGCCGCGGATGTGCCGTTTTGTTTGTTCTACCTCCTGAGCCCCGACGGCAAGCAGGCGCGCGGGGTAGCGGGGAGTGGCTTCGCACCGGGGGAGGGACCCGCCAACCCGTCGGTCATCGACCTCAGCTCGCATACGCCCGAAGGCACCGGCTGGGCATTGGCGCGAAGTTTCGAGACCCGGACCATCAACATCATCAAAGACCTGCCGCAGAGGATGGGAGCGCTGCCGCAGGGGCCCTGGGCCGAGCCTCCCCACTGGGCGATCTGCTTGCCGCTGGCCTCTCCCGACCAGCCGCGCCATGCCGATCTCTCGGCACAGTGGGAGCCGACCAATCTCCTGCGCATCAGCGCCGTCTCGGGGCTCTCCACGGACCTCACGATGAACGAGACGCGCCGCTGGATCGGGCCGGAGATCGGATCGTCCGCACTGCTCG
>JANXXR010000561.1 GCA_025350525.1 Deltaproteobacteria bacterium | reverse complement strand
CAATGCCCCGAATGCAACGGCCTCGACCCGATGGCCTGCTCGGAGCAGAAGATCTGGGGATATGAAACTTCCTGGGGCAGCTTTGCCCAATTCACCAAGGTGCAGGCGCAGCAGTTGCTCCGCAAGCCGAAGAATCTCGATTGGCTCGCGGCTGCTTCTTATGGATTGACCTATTTCACCGCCTATCGAATGCTGGTCCACCAGGCGGAGGTGACGGCGGGCGACAACGTCCTCGTCTGGGGCGCCGCCGGCGGCCTGGGCGTCTTCGCCGTGCAGATCTGCAAGATGCTGGGCGCCAACCCCATCGCGGTGGTGGGCGGCAAGGACAAGGTGGAGATGGTGAAGTCGCTGGGCGCCTCGGCCTTCATCGACCGCAATGATTATCCGGAATTGATGTACCAGCCGCCGGAATCGGCCGAGCGCCTCAAGGCGCGGATGGAGGCCACCAAGAAGCTCGGCAAGAAGGTTCGCGAGTTCACCGGCGGCAAGGACGTGGACGTGGTCTTCGAGCACGTCGGCCAGCAGACCTTCCCCACCAGCGTCTTCCTCGCCAAGCGCTTCGGTAAGATCGTCATCTGCGGGGCCACCACCGGCTTCAACCTCGAGTTCGACGTGCGGCACCTGTGGATGCGGCAGAAGCAGATCCTCGGCTCGCACTTTGCCAATGCCTACCAGGCCGAGCGGGCCAATCAACTGGTGCACGAGGGGAAGATCAAGCCGGTGCTCGACCAGGTCTTCCCCTTCGAGCAGACGGCCTATGCCCACGCGCTGATGGCGGCCAACAAGCACAAGGGCAAGATGGGCATCGCGGTGCAGGCGGCGGCCGGCGCGGCGGGGAAGCCGGGCCACGTGCAGGCGGCGTAAGGCGCCCGACTTTGTAGCAAGTTGCGGGCCGAATCCATGACGCCGATCGAGATCAAAGCCAAGGGGATCGATATGGATTCAAAGTCAAATATGGGTTCGCCGCCCTCGTCTCGTGTCTATGTATTGGAGGAGCCTGGAGCGAGCGGCGCATTTCGCGCTCAGGTCGATATTTCAACCGGTGATGCATTCTCTCTAAAGCGGGCAGAGCGGCGTCTTGTCAACCCCATTATGGCGTCATGGACGCTCGGCGACCCGCCGCCCAGCGATCTGATCTGGACCACATCAGCTGTGCTGGCGTTTGCTAGCAAGCGACTTGTGTCCCGCTTAGAAGAGGCCGGAATCTGTGGCTGGATCACATACCAGATTGGACTACGCGGAAAGAGAGGAGAAGTCATCGACGGCTACCGGGGGCTCGCAATCAACGGCAGATGTGGTCCTATCGATAACGAACGAAGCGTCAAGGTGTCAAATAGGTACCCAGCAGGCGATTTCCCGGTGTGGAAGGGGCCTCTACTTCGAGCCCGCGACATGGGACGGCTCTGACATTTTCATGCCTCGCAACCATAGCGGCTGGGTATTCGTATCGGCTCGCGCCCGCAGAGTCTTCGAGGATTCCGGTGCAACGAACGTTGTGTGTACGGATGCCGAGGAGATCGAGAGATCTGCACTTTAAGGCCGAGCAATGTGCTCACGCGTATCCAGGGGCACGGCTCTATTCGGAGCTCACGCGTACGACGCGAGTTTCTGCGACCGAGTGGTCGCGCCTGAAGCGGCGTAATTTCGCCCGCCGCCTCGTTCGGCCGACTCACGAAGGGCGGTTGAAGGGAGTGGCGACTGACGACCAGCGAACCTGTCCCGTCTGCTGATGGCTATCCAAGGGGCGGACACCTCGTGGGCGTCGCACGAGTTCGCGACGCAGTGCGCGTACGACGGGAATTACGGAAGGCTGAAGAAGATCTAGCCCGCGTCCGGTCAGAACGCGGCGCCCAGCCCCAGCTCGATATCGAGCGGAAAGCCGCAGGTCGCCACGTCGACGAGGAGTCCCACGCAGGTCACGCGGATGAGCTTGTGGTCGTCCGCGAGATTGCTATCGTCGGCATAGGTCGGAAAGCGATAGCTGTCGAAGCTCACCGCCGGCCCGGCGCCCAGGTCGAAGAGCACAAAGCTCCAGCGCCAGTGCGCGGTGGCGGCGACGGAGGTGACGGTCTCGCGGCTGTCGGTATAGGGCGAGGATCCTCCGGTGGTCTGGAAGACCGCCGCCTGCAAGGCGAGCCCGAATCCGCTGCCGTCGGGCCGCGCCGACCAGCGGCCGCCCAGCGCGAGGGAGGAGAATTTGAGCGGGCCGGCGCTGGCGAAGGCGGCCCAGTGGCCGGCGCCCAGCTCGAGCTGCAGGCCGATGAAGTCGTGTCCGAGGCCGATGCCGGCCGAAAGCCCGCCCCGGAAATCGGCGGCCCGGCGCTGCCGCCGGCGACCGAGACGAGAACGACGGCTGGCACCCACCGCAAAGGCCGCATGGCAGCTCCGACGCTGCAGCGACCCGGGCGCGCCCGCACCGGCCACCGGCGCGCCCGACTTGTGGCAAGGTGCCGGCCGACGCATGACGCCGATCGAGATCAAAGCCAAGGTGCTGGAGTACTGCCGCCGGCCGCTCGCCGCCGTGGCCGCGCTCGAGGACGACGACGGCCAGGGCGCCCGCCTGCTGGAGCCCGGCAGCGGAAAGGAATTGCGGGTCCGCTGGGACGAACTGGAGCAGGCGGAAGAAAAGCGCAGCGACCTGCGCGCCGCCCCCTGGCTGGTCCTGGTCTGGCACGACCAGCGGCAGGTGGCCCTGGCCGACGTGGGCTTTGCCTTTGCGCCTTCCACCGCCAATACCGGGCCATTGCCCGATCTTCCCAAAACACTTTGTTTCGGCGATTTCCGCCATTTGTCACAAGGCATCGAGCAGCTCCTCTCCGAGGACGGCCGCGAGAAGGAAGCGCTGGGCGGAATCCTCCTCTGCATCGCGCTCCTCGACGGGGCGCGCGCCCTCAGGCTGGAGGTCTCGCGGGAAGAGCGCAGGCTCGACAAGCTGCTCAAGCTCCTCGAGCAGCGCGGTCTCAAGCTCTAGGAGGCGCGCCTTGACATCGCCCATGCCGCCGCTATCGTTGCGCGCGCATTCACGCATTATCCAATTCCAGAAAAGAATGGAGTCCAGCATGCCCCGCGGACGCTCCCCAGGCCTCGACCGTTGGGCGCAGGACCTGGGCAGGCGGATCAGCAGGGAGCTCGCGCAGGTGATCGCGCAGAGCGTGCAGCGCATCCTCGAGAAGTCCATCGACCAAGGCGAACTGCAACGCAAGCTGGGCGGCAACGGCCGGCGCGCTGCCGACCCGCGCTCGTGCTCCGGGCCCGGCTGCGAAAACCCGGTGCTGGCGCGCGGCCTCTGCCGGTCGCACTACTACAAGGAGCGCTACCAATCGCTCAAGGCGGGGACGCTTTCGCCCCGCCGCCGCAAGCCGCGCGGGCGCCGCCTCGAAGAGAACCCGGTTCCCTGAGGGGGCGCGGCGCCAAAGACTGCTTTCTCCTCGGCAAGCTTTCACATACAGTCCCGAGTCGATGCAATTCAGCTGCGAGAGCTGCAAGACCCAGCTGCAGATCGCCGACGAAAAGGTGCGTGGCAAGCGCCTGATCGTGCGGTGCAAGCGCTGTGGCGCGAAGATCGCGATCTCCGATCCCGCGCTGGGCGCGGCGCGTCCCAGGATGGTGGCTGCGCCTCCTGCCGCTGGCGCTGCCTCGCCCGCTGCCGCGCGACCTTCCGTTGCGCCTGCGCCCGCCGCCTCCCGGGCCGCGCTCCCCCGCGACGGCGACAGCGACACCGACAGCACCCGCGCGATGGACAGCGATCTGTTGGAGCAGGCGCTCCAGGCCTCCAAGGTGGAAGAGTCGCCCGAGAGGGCGGCCGCGCCGTCCGCCTCCGCCCGCCCCGCGCCGGCCGCGAAGCCGCAGCCTCCGCCGCCGGCGGTCGAGCCTGCCGACGCCCCCCTCTGGTTTGCCATGCTCCACGGCAAGCAGCAGGGCCCGCTCACCCGCGCGGAGTTGCGCGCGCGCACCGACGAGGGCGAGGTCGGTCCGCGCACCTATCTGTGGAAAGACGGCATGGACGCCTGGCAGCGCGCCAAGGACCTGCCCGACCTGCAGGAGCTCTTTCCGCAGCTTCCCGACGCGCCGTCGCTGCCGCCGCCCACGGCGCCCCCCAAGGCCGCGCCGCTGCGCGAGTTCTCCTCGCCGGACTTCGGCGCCAAGGCGCAGCCTGCCGCGGCGGCCGCCGCAGCGAAGCCTTTGCCCGCGAAGCCCGCCTCCGTGCAGGCCGCTTCCGTTCAGGCCGCTTCCGCTCCGGCGCAGTCCGCTTCCCCGCAGTCCGCTCCGGCGCAGGCCGCTCCGGCGCAGTCCGAAGACGAGCCCACCGCCGTCGATCCGCTGCCGCTGGGCGAGCGCGTCCACCAGGAGGGCGTGGGCCGCGAGCTGTTCGCGCCGGAGCCGGGCGCCGTGCAGAAGCAGCCCGCGGACCTCGCCAGCTGGGCCGCCAGCGAGCTGGAGAAGAAGCCCGCGCCGCGCCCGTCTGCGACGCCCTCGCCGGGCCCCGTGGTGACGCCGGCGCCGCGCATGTTCGAAGGCGCGGCGGAGCCCCGCAGCCGCGGGCCGTTCGTGCTGGTGGTGCTGGGCGTGGTGGCCATCGCCGCCGTGGCGCTCTGGCTCATCTACGAGAAGGAGAGCCGCGCCTCCTCCCAGCCGCCCAAGGCAGACGAGGCCAGGGCCGCGACGCCGGGAGCGCCCGCGCCGCCGGCGCCCGTCCCCGCGGCGGCGCCCAGGGAAGAGAAACCGCCGGCCCGTCCGGAGCCCAAGGCCCAGGCCGCCGCCAGCACCGGCCTCACCGCCGACCAGGTGCGCCGCAAGCTCGACGAGAACAAGAGCGCCCTGCAGGGCTGCATCGACGAGGCGCTGCGGCGCGACCCCAACCTCCGGGTCGGCAAGATCCACATCGCCACCACCATCGCGCCCACCGGCGCGGTGACGCAGACGAAGATCGACAAGAACACGGTGGACCGGAGCCCGCTCGGCGCCTGCCTGCGGCGGGCGACGCGGAAGATCGCCTTCCCGCCTTTCAGCGGCGAGGCCTTCGACGTGGACATCCCCATCGTCGTCACGGCGGGGGAATAGATGTACCTGGGCAAGGTGGTCGGCACGGTGGTGGCGCAGACCAAGGCCCAGGGGCTCCTCGGCTTGAAGCTCCTCCTCGTGCAGCCGCTCGACCACCAGCAGAAAGCCGCGGGCGCGCTCGAGGTCGCGGTGGACACGGTGCGGGCCGGGACGGGCGACCTGGTCTTCCTGGTCGGATCGCGCGAGGCCGCGCTGGCGCTGGAAGAGAGCTTCGTGCCGGTGGACGCGGCCATCGTCGGCATCGTCGATGCGGTGGGCGTCCCATGATCCTCTGCAAGGTGCTGGGTCCGGTGGTGGCCACCGAGAAGCATCCGGCCTTCGCGCGGCTCAAGCTCCTGGTGGTGCAGCCGGTGGACGAGCAGGGCCAGGACCTGGGCAAGAGCTTCCTCGCGGTGGACCGCGCCATGCAGGCCGGCGAGGGCGACACCGTGCTGGTCCTGCGCGAGGGCTCGGGCATCCGGCAGCTCTTCGGCGTGCCGCTCACCTCCAAGCTGCCCATCCGCTCCTGCATCGTCGGCATCGTCGACTCCGTGGGGCTGGGCTGATGCATCCGCTGCTGCGCGCGCAGGTGGCACAGGTCGCGCGCCGCATCCACGCGGCGGGCTGGGCGGCCAACCACGACGGCAACGTCTCGGTGCGCCTCGGCCGCGACCGCTTCCTCATCACGCCCACGGCGACTTCGAAGGCCGAGGTCACCGAGGCGATGCTGGTGGTGGTGGACGGCGCGGGTGCGCTGGTCGAGGGCAGCAAGAAGCCGCCGGGAGAGACCGAGCTGCACCTCGCCGCCTACCGCGCGCGCCCCGACGTCTCGGCCGTCCTGCACGCGCATCCGCCCTATGCGACGGCGTTCGGCGTGGCGCGGGCGCCGCTCGAGCCCATCTGCCTGCCCGAGGCGGTGGTCTCGCTGGGCTTCGTGCCGACGGCGCCGTTCGCGCTGCCCAGGACGCCGCACGCCACCGAGGCTGTCTCGCGCTGCGCGGCGGAGGCCGACGCCATGCTGCTGCCGGGCAACGGCGCGCTCACGCTCGGCCCCGATGTGGCGCTGGCCTTCCTGCGCATGGAGCTGGTGGAGCAGCTGGCGAAGATCCTCCACCACGCCCGCGCGCTCGGGGGCGCGCAGCCGCTGCCGCCCGAAGAGCTGCGCCAGCTGCTGGAGCAGAACAAGAAGGCGTTCCCCCGAGGGCAGCGCAGTTGAGCGCGGCGGCCGCCGACCTGCTCATCCGCACATTCGAGGAAGAGAAGGCGCGCGCGCTGGGACTGCGCGGGCGCCGCGATGCTGGGCTCTATTACACGCCGCCGGAGGTGGCGGCGCAGGTGGTCGAGCTGGCGCTGCGGCACGGCGGCGCGGACCGGGTGCTGGATCCCTGCGCCGGCGCGGGGGCCTTCCTGGTGGCGGCGGCGCGGGCGGGGCTGACGCGCCTGAGCGGATTCGATCTCGATCCCGAGGCGCTGCGGGTGGCGCGGCGGGCGCTGCGGCTGTGCGGCGCGCGGCCGGCGCTGCGGCAGGGAGATGCGCTGCGCCTGCAGCCGCGGGGGACGGTGGATCTGCTGGTGAGCAATCCGCCCTACGGACACGTGGGCGCGGCGGCCGAGCGGGAGGCGCTGCTCGCCCTCTTTCCGGCGCTGCGGGGAGGCGAGATCGATCGCTACGCGGCCTTCCTCCTGCGGGCGCTGCAGCTGGTGCGGCCCGGGGGGACGGCGGCGCTGCTGGTGCCCGACACCTGGATGTTCCTGGCGCGCGCCGGGGCGCTGCGGACGGCGGTCCTCGAGCAGGCGGAGATCGCGGCGCTGGTCGATCTAGGCAAGCCCTTCGCGGCGGCGAAGGACACGCGGGTGCAGGCGGTGGTGCTGGTGAGGAGAGCGGTTGCGGGCTTGGGGCTTCGGGCTCCGGGCCCGAGGCCCCGCGAGACGCAGGTGACGGCGGTGGCGAGGGGGAAGGAGGAACTGGCGCCGGTCTCTCGCGGCGAGCTCTTGGCCACGGCGCGGCGCGGGTGGTTCGTCTATCGCAGCGCGGAGGAGCGGGCGCTCTGCGCGGCGATGGAGGCGGCCTCGGCGCCGCTCGGCGCGGTCTGCGCCGTCGGCTACGGGCTGCGCACCGGCGACAACGGGCGGCACGTCGAGCGGCGGGCGCCGCGGCGGCGCGAGGTGGGCCTGGTCGGCGGCGAGGACATCGTGCCGTTCGCGCTGCGCTGGCATCCCAAGACGCTGGTGGACGGCGCCGCGCTCGCGGCCCTGGTGGCGCGGCAGCAGGGGCGGCCGCGGGTCGCCATCCAGCGGATCCGCACCAACGCGCAGGCCCCGTGGGCGCGCTGGCTCGAGGCGGCGCTGGTGCCGCCCGGGCGCGTCTGCCTCGATTCGCTCTCGACGCTGGCCTGCGAATCCGACGAGCTGCTCTGGGCGCTCTTGGCGCTGGTCTCGTCGGTGGCGCTGAACCGCTTCCACCGGCTGCGCACCACCGACGTGAACGTGAAGCCCGGCGCGCTCAAGGAGCTGCCGGTGCCGCGCGCGCTTTTGGCAGCGCCGGGGAAGCTGGCGGAGCTGGCGCGGCAGGCGGCGCAAGCAGCCGCGGGGACGGCGATGTCCGCGTTCCACCAGAACCCCGCCCACGCCCTCGACCGCCGCATCGACGCCGAGGTCTACGCCCTCTTCGCGCTCCCCCAAAAGCTCGTCCACGCCTGCGAGCGCGGCTTCTGGGGCGAGCGCTTTGCGGAAGAGATCCGCCAGCTTGACCCTCCGATGTCAGACCCCCCCGCTATCGTCGCGCGACAGGAGGGAACCGCATGACCGCGATCCTCGCCGTGCTCGCCGCAGCGCTCGCCACTGTCCTCTATCTCCTCGCCACCTCGCAGGCGCTGCGGCGCGAGGCGCAGGCGCGCCTGGCCGGCCGCGACGAGGAGTCGCTGCAGCTCCGCGCCGATCTCGCCAGCCTGCGCGACCAGCAGGCCCGCGAGCTCGCGCGGCTGCGCGAAGAGCAGCGGCGGGCCACCGAGGCGCAGATCGCCCGCGTCGATCGGGAGCACCAGGCGCGCACCGCCGCCGAGCAGCAGGCGCGGGGGGCGGTCGAGGGGCAGCTGGACACGGCGCTCAAAGAAGCCGTCCGCGTTCGCGAGCAGATCACCGCGGCCGAGGCCGCGCGCGCCCGGGTGGAGGCGGAGCTGCAGTCTGCCCGCGACAACCTGGCCTCGCTCGACGAAAAGCTGCAGGCGACCTTCACCGCCGTCTCGCGGCAGGCGCTGCAGGCCAACAACGAGCAGTTCCTGCAGCTGGCGCGCGAGTCGCTGGGTACGATGCACGAGACCGCCCGCGGCGATCTCGAGAAGCAGAAGCTCGCCATCGTCGACCTGGTGAAGCCGGTGCGCGAGTCGCTGGACAAGGTGGACGGCAAGATCCAGGAGCTGGAAAAGGCGCGCTCGGGCGCCTACGCCTCGCTCACCGAGCAGGTGCGCGCGCTGCTCGAATCGCAGACGGCCCTGCGCGCCGAGACCGGCAACCTGGTCAAGGCGCTGCGGGCGCCGGCGGTGCGCGGGCGGTGGGGCGAGATGCAGCTCAAGCGCGTGGCCGAGATGGCCGGCATGCTCGAGCACTGCGACTTCGCCCAGCAGGAGACGGTGGAGGGCGACGACGGCCGGCTGCGCCCCGACCTGGTGGTGCGCATGCCCGGCGGCAAGCGGCTGGTGGTGGACGCCAAGGCGCCGCTGGCCGCGTACCTCGACGCGCTCGAAGCGCAGGACGAGCCGTCGCGCGCGGCCCACCTCGCCAGCCACGCCCGGCAGCTGCGCAACCACGTCGCGCAGCTCGCCCGCAAGGCCTACTGGGACCAGTTCGATCACTCGCCCGAGTTCGTGGTCCTCTTCGTGCCCAACGAGGCGGTCTTCGCCGCCGCCATGGAGCAGGACCCGGGGCTGATGGAGGGCGCCTTCTCCGAGCGCGTGCTGCTGGCCTCGCCCACCACGCTGATCGCGCTCTTGCGGGCGGCGGCGTTCGGCTGGCGGCAGGAGCGGCTGGCGCAGGACGCGCAGGAGATCGCTTCTTTGGGCCGCGACCTGCACAAGCGCCTCGGCAAGCTGGGCGATCACTTCGCCAAGGTGGGCCGCGGGCTCACCACCGCGGTGGGCGCCTACAACGAGACGGTTGGCTCATTCGAACGGATGGTGGTGCCGGGGGCGCGCAAGCTGCGCGAGAAGGCGGCGCCCATGGATGCGGAGCTGCCGGGCCTCGCCGACGTCGAGGTGACCCCGCGGGCGCTGGCGGCGGCGGGCACCGAGCTGATCCTCCCCGACGACGCCAACTGACCCGCCCTCGGCGGCTGGAGTCAGGCCGGTTGCGGGGCTATAGATGAACATATAGAGTTCCATTGATGCAGATCCTCATCGACCTCGACCTCGCCACCGCGGCCCGTCTCGAAAAGGTCGCGCCCGCCCGCTCGCGGCGCCGCTCCGAGTTCGTCCGCGCCGCCATTCGCAAGGCGCTCTGGGACCTCGAGGAGCGGGCCACCGGCCGCGCCTACGCCGCGCAGCCCGACTTCGAGCCTCCGACCTTCGATCCCGCGGCCTGGGCGTCTCGCCGCGCGGCGCCGCCGTCTCCTGCTGCCCGGCCGCGCCGGCGAAATCGGAAATGAGGCAGTACGAGCTGCGCTGGGCGGCGCTTCCGCCACCCATCGGCCGGCGACCCGTGCTGCTGCTCTCGCGAACGCCCTCGTTCCAGTACCTCACCAAGGTCATGGTCGCGGAAGTCACCACCACCTTCCGCAACATCCCGCAGGAGGTCCGGCTCGGCAGGCGCGAAGGATTGGAGCGTCCCTCGGTGGCGAACTTCGACAACGTCCACGTGGTCGCGAAGGCCTGGCTGGGCGCCCGCATCGGGGCGTTGCCCCACGCGCGGGAGGTGGAGGTCAAGCGCGCGCTGGGTTACGCGCTGGCGTGGCAGGAGCTGATGGCGCTGGAATAGCCCAGTCCGCAGTCCTTGACCGCCCCACACTCGCAAGATAGCTTCCGCCGCCCGTGACCGCGCCCACTTCCAAGCCCCCAAGATTCAAGCGCATCCTCCTCAAGCTGAGCGGCGAGGTGATGGCCGGCGCGG
>JANXXR010000135.1 GCA_025350525.1 Deltaproteobacteria bacterium | reverse complement strand
GCAGCTCGGATTCGAAGGCGAGCGGATCGCCCGTCTGATCTGCGTGCTCAGTCATAGGTGTTGGGGTCCACGTTGGAGCGGCCGACGTGCGTCTGGCTCATGGGAACGCCCGCGCCGCCGGGCCCGGGACCGGGGCCGCGCACCAGGTCGGGGAAGTCCAGCTCGGGAACCAGCAGCTGCCGCTTGCGGACCGGATAGTCCTTGCGCAGCGGGTGGCCGACGAACTCCGGATAGAGCAGCAGCCGGGAAAGATTGGGATGCCCTTCGAATTCAATGCCCATCATGTCGAAGGTGTAGCGCTCCCACCAGTCGGCGGTGCGGTAGAGCTTCGAGAGGGTGGGGACCTTGACGTCGTCCGAGCGCAGCTCGACGCGGACCCGCAATGATTTCTTTTGGGTAATGGAATAGAGGTTATAGGCGACCGAGAAGCGCGGCTCGCCCTTGGGCTTGTGCTGCGCCGCGTAGGAAGTCACCTCGATGGAGGCGATCGATCCGCCGCCGGTCATCTCGCTCTGGAAGGTCAGCAAGTCGATCCCGACGATCTGCCGCAGCAGCTTCAAGTCGGTGGCCGGGTCGTTGCGCAGAAACGTCATCACCTCGAGCAGGCGCTCGCGCTTGACGGTGACGACGTCGTCACCCTGGTGGGTGAGCGAGGAGACGACGGCATCGGGGAACTTCTCCCGCACCAGATCGATGAAGGCCTGTGCCATGGCTATTTCCCGAGGAGCTTGCCGAGGAAGCTCTTCTTGCGCAGAGACTCCTGCGCGGACACTTCCGGAGAGCGCTCGGTGGTGGCGGCGCGGTGGCGCTGCGACTGAATCTTGTCCTGCAGGATCTTGAGGCCGTCGAGGACCTGCTCGGGGCGCGGCGGGCAGCCGGGTACGTAGACGTCCACCGGAATGACCCGGTCGGCGCCCTGCAGGGTGGCGTAGTTGTCGTAGAAGCCGCCGCTCGAGGCGCAGACGCCGAAGGCCATCACCCACTTGGGCTCGCACATCTGGTCGAAGACGCGCTTCAAGACCGGCGACTGCTTGATGTTGATGGTGCCGACGATCATGAGGAGATCGGCCTGGCGCGGCGAGAAGCGGGGAAACTCGGCGCCGAAGCGGGCGATGTCGTAGCGCCCGGCCATCGCGGACATGTACTCCATGCCGCAGCAGGCGGTGACGAACGGGTACTGGAAGATGCTGTTCTTGCGCGCCCAGCCCAGCGCGTCGGAGAGGTTCTTCTCGAAGAAGGAGATGCTCTCGTCCAGCCGTGTGAGCAGCACCGGGACGGCGTTCTCGTCGCCGCCCAGGCGCGCGGATTCGGGGACGTTGCCTTCGGGGCGCAGGATGGGCAGGCGGCTCATGTGTTGAACTCCAGCGCGCCCTTGCGCCAGACGTAGACGAGCCCGAGCGCCAGCGTCACCATGAACGACAGCATCTCGAAGTAGGCGAACCAGCCCAGGCCCTCGCCGTTGAAGTCGCGCAGCAAGGAGCCCCACGGGTAGATGAAGACGCTCTCGATGTCGAAGACGATGAAGAGCAGCGCCACCAGGTAGAACTTGACCGAGTGCCGCGCGTGCGGGTCGCCGGTGGAGGGCGAGCCGCACTCGAAGGCGCTCTCCTTGATGAGCGTGATCCGCTTGGGGCCCAGCACCGAAGCGAGCACCGAGATGGCGAGGCACATGACGCCGGCGATGAGGAGGAGGACCAGCACCGGCAGGTACGGCGAGAGGTAGTCCAAAGCAGCAAGCTCCCTTCAGGGCGGCGGAAAATAGCCGCCGACCGGTGCAGAGTCAACGCGCGTCGTCAAGAGCGTCAACAAAGCCAACGACAGCAGGGCGGCGAGCAGGCCCGGCACCAGCTTGTCTGGAAAGTAGACCAGCTCTAAAACATGGCTGCCCGCCCGGACCGGCACCGCCATGAAGGTGAAGTCGGCGCGCAGCAGGGGCGCGGGCTGGCCGTCGAGGGTGGCCCGCCAGCCCGGGAAAAAGGGCTCGAGGACGACGAGCAGGCCATCGGACGGCGCGGTCACCTGCGCCCGCAGCGCGTTGGTGTGGACTTCGATCTGCCCAGCCGCCACCGGGCCTGCCTGGGGCCCGGAGGGCTGGGCCAAAGGCTCCGGCAGCACCGCCCAGACGCCGCGGGCGGCAGCGGGCAGCGCCGGACCCAACCGCTCGTCGGACAGCGCCGTCCAGGCGCCGGTCCAGAAGACGCGGGGCAAGGCGGGCAGCGGATAGAGCCGCACCTCTCCCTCGCGCGCGATGGGCGGACGGTTGGCATCGAGGCTCGCAGCGACCAGCGGCGCGCCAAAGAGCGGCACCAGCGGCGAGTCGGGGCGGAAACGCGGGAAGTTCTCGTCGTCGTTGAGTTGGAGCGTCGGACGGATGTGGCCGTGCCAGGTGGCCTCGAAGAGCCGCAGCACGCGGGCGATGGGCGTGGGGCCGTAGCCGGTGACGCCCTCCCAGCCGCGGGCGTAGGTGGCGTTGTTGGACTCGCCCCAGTCGAGCAGCACGGCAAGCCGCCGCGGCTGTGGGGAAACCGGCATCTGCGCGGCCAGCAGCTCGAGAGCATGTCCTTCGGTGGAGGAGAGGCCGATCTCCGGGGAGTCCCAGGTCTGCACCGCCACGTCGGCGAGGTAGAGCGGGATGGCCAGCGCCGCCCAGCGCCAATCCTTGCGAGCGAAGGCCGCCCACGCCGCTGTTCCAAGGAGCAGCAGCGCGGCCCAGAGCGCGTCGGACCTCAACGCTTCTTTCCAGTAGCCGAGCGGCAGCGCGGCGCAGACGGCGACGCAGGCGGCCAGCGCGGCGAGACCAAGCCACAGGCGCTCGCGCAGCTTCGGTTGATCGCGCACCCGGCCCAGCGCCTCCGCGGCTAGCACCGCCGCGCAGAACATTGCCAGCATCAGCGCCCGGGTCGGGTTACGGAAACCGCCGTAGCCCGGCAGCAAGCGGAAGGCCCAATAGTGGAAGTCGAGCCAGCCGTTGTCGCCGAACGACAGCCAGATCGAGAGCGCCAGCACCGCCGCGAAGAGCCAGAGCCCGCGGCGGCGCAGGGGCGCAAGCGGCAGGAGCGCCATCGGCAACAGGCCCAGGTAGCCCTGCACCTCCCAATAGTTCATGGGGCCGCGGTAGTCGGGCCGGCCGCCCCAGACCCGGGGGAGCAGCATCGCCTCCCAGACGGCGCGGCCCGGCCAACTCCACGAGGCGGCGAACCGGTAGGTGATGCCGGCGCCGCGGGGGCCCAGCGCGTTCAGCTCCAGCACCGGCAGCAGGAGCGGCGCCGCCAAGGCAGCCCCCAGCGGCACCACCAGGAGGAGGGCGAGGCGAGGGGCGGAAAAAAAATTAATTTTTTTTTCGGGGACCCCCTCGGACAGTGGGACCGGACGGAGGGTGGCGGCCAGGGTCAGGGCATAGAGGAAGGCGAGGCCGGTGCCGAACCAGGCCATCTGGGGGGAGCTGCCGATCCAGGTGCCCGCCGTCGAGAAGGCGGCGAGGAGCAAAAACCGGCGGCGGCCTGATGACACGAAGCCGTCCAGCCCCGCCAGCATCCACGGCCAGGCGCAGGTGGAGCCGGCGAAGGTCCAGTGGTGGAGGTGCACCGTCTGCTTGAGGCAGAGGGCGAAGGCCACGCCCGCGAAGACGCCCTCCATCGGGCGGAGGCCGCGCTGCTTCATCCAGAAGGCCATGCCCACGGCGCAGAGGCACAGCTCCAGCAGGCTCTGCACCGTGACCCCGCGGGCGGGGTCGAGCGGCATGGTCAGCCAGGTGAGCGGATTGAAAATCTGGAACTGGATGTCGCCCAGGACCGGGTAGCCGAGAAACATGCCGCGCTGCCAGAGGGGAAAGTCGCCGTCGCGCAGGGTCTGCTGGAGGCCGGCGCGCAGCGCGATGAAGAGGGCGCGGAAGTCGTTGCTGATGAGCGCGCGGCCGGGCAGCGCGAGGCGGTAGTGGAAGAGGAGCACGAGGAGGGCGCTGGCGGCGTAGGCGCGCCGCCAGGAGGCCTCAGGCCTCAGGCCCCGGGCCTCGGGCCTGTTCACGCCAGCTCCGTTAAATTTCCGGGCGCGATCTGCCGCTGGCCCTGCTCGATCTGGTGGACCATCTGCACCAGCTTGCGGTTCAACGGTCCGTCGATGAGCGCGTTGAGATCTTCGACGCCGGCGGGCTTGCCCTGCTGGAGGCGGGCGATCATGCCCGTCTTCTGACGCGGGCGGCGGCGGGCGGCCAGCCAGATGGCGGCGTGGCCGATGAGCGGAAAGGACTGCACCAGAAGATCGGGCTGGATGCCGGCGATGGGCTCGAGGCGCACGCCCTTCCCTTGCGCCGCCTCGACCACCTCGCGGACCACCCGCAGCGCCAGCCGCCGGATCTCGCGGCGCGCGGCCAACTCGCCCAGGCTGAGCCCGCTCACCGCGCCCAGCGTGGACATGGCGCAGTTGAGCGCCAGCTTGCTCCAGCGGGCGCCCTCGAGGTTCTGCGTCACCTGGACCGGAAAGGCGTGCTGCAGGACGGCGCGCGCGTCGTCGAGCCGCTTGCAGGCGCCGCCCAGCATGGAGGCGCCGCCCAGCGTGAAGCCGCCGCCGCCCGTGACGACGTACTCTCCGGGCCCGCGCATCGTCGCCGACCAGCCGATCACCGCCCCCAGCACGCGCCCCGCTCCCACCAGCGCTGCCGCTCGCTCTTCGGGAAGTCCGTTCTGCAGGCAGACCACCGCGCCGTCTTCCCTCAGCAGCGGCGCCGCCGGCAAAAGCGCGCGGGCGGTGTCGGCGCTGCGGGTGGCGAGCAGGATCAGATCGTAGACTCCGCCGGGCAAGAGGTCGGAGACGCGCGGCGCGGGCACCGGTGACTCGCCCTCGACGCGCAGGCCGTGCGCGCGGATCGCCTCCGCCGACCGCCCCGCTCCCAGCGAAACGTCGAGCCCCGCCCGCAGGAGCCGCGCCGCCGTCACCCCGCCGATGGCTCCGAGGCCGATGACGCCGATGCGCATTCCGGCGCGGACTTTCTGCTATACGGGGCGCCCCTGCAAGAGCGAAGGAGGCAGCATGGCCAGGGAGTTCGAGGGCAAGGTCGCGCTGGTCACGGGAGGGTCGCGGGGCATCGGGCGCGCAGCGGTGGTGCGGCTGGCCGAGGGCGGCGCCAAGGTCGCCATCGCCTACGCCGGCAACGACGCCGCGGCGCAGGAGGCAAAGTCGGCCGCCGAGGGCGCCGGAGCCGCCGCGGTCCACCTGCTCAAGTTCGACGTCGGCGATCCGGCTGCCTGCCAGTCGGCGGTGGAGGAAGCGAACGAGAAGCTGGGCGGGCTGCACATCCTCGTCAACAACGCCGGCATCTCCATCGACGGACTCATCCTCCGCTACAAGGCGGACGACCTGAAGCGCGTCCTCGAGGTGGATCTCGCCAGCGCCTTCCACCTGAGCAAGGCCGCCTGCCGTCCGATGATGAAGCAGCGCTGGGGCGCCATCGTCAACCTGACCAGCGTGGTCGGCGAGCAGGGCAACGCCGGCCAGACCGCGTACTCGATGGCCAAGGCCGGCCTGATCGGCCTCACCAAGTCGCTGGCCCGCGAGCTGGGGAGCAGGAACATCCGCGTCAACGCGGTCAGCCCCGGCTGGATCGAGACCGACATGACCAAGGACCTGCCCGAGGCCGCCAAGAAGGCGATGGCCGACGGCGCTGCTCTGGGCCGCGCCGGCAGCGCCCGCGAAGTGGCGGAGGCGATCGCCTTCCTCGCCTCCGACCGCGCCGCCTTCATCACCGGCGAAGTCCTCCGCGTCAACGGCGGACTTTATATGTAGTCTACAATGCGCGCCGGGGCGGTGGCGGCACCGAGGCCCAGGCGCGCTCGAGCATCTTCTTGGTCAGGCTGACCGCGATGGTGGTCCCGACGGCGGCGAGGATCTTCTCCCACGCCGGCGCCTCTCCCCGCGCCACCTTCTCCGGCTGATCGACCGCGCGCCCGAAGGCGATGCGCAGCCGCCGCGCCTTCTGCGGAACCTCGTCGCGCTTGTTCGCGCGCCAGATGGCAAAGCCGATGCCGCCGACGATGAGGGCCGCCGCCGCCCCCGCGCCGATGAAGATCTGGGGATGCTTGCGGACCTGCAGCTTCAGGTCGGTCAGCTCGTGCCGGCGCCGGTCGAGCTCCGAGAGCGATCGATCCAGCCGCGTGCGCAGGTGCTCGATCTCCCGCTCGATCTCCCGAGCCGGCTTCGCCTCCGCCTCCTTGACCACTAAGCCAACCGTTCCTTCGCCCACAGGACGTCCTCCTTCAAGCTGCGCCGCGTCGACTCCAGCGGGTTGGTGACGCGCTTCTTCCAGCCGACCACTCCGGCCACGGTGCCGACGCCGAGGACGACCGCCGCCACCACCAGCGCCGCCGCCCACTCCGCCATCACGTGGCCGAGCGCGAGCGCGGCGGCGACCAGCATGAGGTTGACGGCGAAGAGCGCGCAGACGGCGCCCAAGCCCAGGCCCTTGGCCATGGCCACCTCGGCCTTGAGGTCCTTCTTCAGCTCGGCCTTGGCCAGCTCGATCTCCTTCTTGGCGAGGAGCGTCGCGCTGTCGATGACGTGACCGACCAGCTCGCGGTTGCTCATCCCCTCGACCGACACTGGCACCGCCTTCGAGAGCGCCGGCCGGTCGGGCAGCCTGGTCATGTTGCGCGGGCCCGGAAGTGCGGGCCGGTCTTTCATCTCTGCCATTGCGTTCTCCTCGGCTTGGTAGGTGGATTCTTCGAGCAGCGGCTCCCGCCCGCGCAGGGCGCGGTCCAGCTGCAAGAGGAGGCGGTAGATGATCTGCCATTCGTCCCAGGGCAGGGTCTTCTCCGACAGCTCCGCGGACAGCTCGTGCAGGCGCCGGTCGAGCACGCCCGAGCGGGCGTGGTGGCGCGGCTGCTCGAGATAGATCGACCAGACGCGCTTGATATGCTGCTCGAGATCGCGCGCGTCGGCGTTGAAGGTCTGGATGACCGGGCGCGGGCCGTAGACCTCGGCCGCCAGCGCGCGGGCGCGCCCCACCGGCACCGGCTTGCCGCGCAGCACGGTCTCGTTGGCCAGCACCATCAACGACAGCTCGGGGCTGGCGCGGTACTGGACGTGCTCGTTGGCCATGCTGGCAAAAGCGGCGCCGCCGATCTTGAGCATGATCTTCGAAGGCGCGGTCAGGTACCAGGGCGCCTGCGCCGGCTGCAGCGGCAGGCCGTGCGTGGCCAGCACCTCGACCAGCGCCGCCATGGTCTCCGCCGTCTTCGACCGATGCATCAGCGCCGGCATGCGGACCACTTCGCGCCGCTGGATGACGGTGATGATGCGCAGAATCGGTGCCACCACCAGCATCATGAGGAAGGCCGCCGCCAGCGCGAGCGTGATGGGGAAGCCGCGCAGGAGCTTCTTCCATTTCGGCTCCGGCAGGTTCTCCTGCGAGCCGCGGGCGGCCACCACGATGCCGACCACGATGGGCACCAGCAGGGCCAGCGCGATCCAGATGAGCCGCAGCCAGATGCTGGGCACCGACTTCGCCAGAGGCACGAAGGCGATGACCAGCAGCGCGATCTTGGGGACGATGGTCCCCAGGAGGAGGATGGGCCAGGCCGCCGCCGCCGCCACCACCGCGGAGAGGAGCGTCTGCTCCTTGGGAGAGGTCTGCCCGAAGAGGGCGATGACCGCCCATCCGAAGATGGCGTTCAAGGCCTTGCCGGCCGACTTCGTCAGGTAGCTGATCAGCGCTTGCAGGATGGCCACGTCCGAAACTTAGGACGTGGCCGCTACGCATGGGAGCTTGCGCGCTCGCCGGGCGGCTGCGGGGGCCTGCCTGCCCGCCCGCCTAGAAGAGGCCGGCGTCGTACCCGATGCTGGCGTGCAGGTTGAAGTCGGCGGTGACGTTGGCGACGCCTTGGTCGATGGCGCCGTTGATGACGACATAGAACGTCCCGGCGCTCTGCAGCTGCTGCAGGAGGAAGGCGTCGAGCGCAGGCGTGCCGCTGATGCGCAGCGTCGAGCCGACGTTGAGCGGGAAGGCGGTGAGCGTGCCGACGGCGATGTCGGCGGAGGCATCGGCGAGCGTCTTGCGCAGCGCCACCGTGCCGGTGACCGTGTTGGCGGTGTTGGTGGAATCCCTGGCCGTCAAGGTGAGGTCGACGTAGTCGAGGTCGAGGCTCTTGATGTTGGCCTTGTGGTCGGTGACTTCCTTGTAGTCGGCGAGGGTCACGACGATGCTCTGCTGCGTGACCTTGGTGGTCCCGACGTCCGACTTGAGCACGACGCCCGGCTTGTCCATGGAGAAGCTGAGGTTGACGACGCAGGCGGCGAGCGTGAGGAGTCCGAGCGTCACGAGCACAGTGCGGGTGGCGGTGCGGTTCATTTGGGAATCCCTTTCGGAGGGCTTCAGCTTGCCACAGAACCGGTGCTCGACGCCTCCTTTTGTTCCGAGGCGGAAATCACCAGTCCTTGCTCGACCCGCGGGTCTTTCGCGGGGCCACAGAACTCCAGCGAGGCGCCGCCCTTCGAGGTGAGGGTCGCCTCCGGACGCCAAGGCGCCCCGGGAAACGCACGGGTCCGCACCCGCAGCTCGAGGCTGGCCAACTCGCTGTTCACGCAGTGGTGCACCGCGCCCGACGGCTCCTGGTACTGCACCTGCACCATGCGCTGCGGGGAAACCTGGGCCACGCCGTCGATGGCGAGGCCCGCGTCCTGCGCCGAAAAGTGCCACGACGGCGATTGGGGGTTCGAGGTGGAGAGCCCGATCCAGGGCAGCTCGCCGAAGCGGTGCGTCGCGCCGCGGAAGCGGAAGACGAAGAGCGGCACGCGCGCGCCCGCCGGTCCTTCGACGTCGAGGAGGTCGAGGGACGCGCCCGGATCTTCGGCGAAGCCGCTGCATCGCGCCCAGGCCCAGGACGGATAGCGCGTGCGGCCCCAGAGGTGCGCCTGTCCGGCGGGCACCCGCTGCAGCTCGATGATGCGTCCGTCCACCTCGACTGCGCCGGTGACCGTGGTCGCCGGGTGAGGCAGGACGAAGCCGCCGCCGCGCAGCCTGGCCACCGCGGCCAGCCAGGCCGGAACGAACTCCTCGCCGGGCGCTCCTTGTCCGAACTTCAGCCGCCAGCGCAGCGCGTGTCCGCCGCCCTCCACCTCGCCGCTGCAGCCGTCGGAGGTGAGTGCGGCGGCGCCGAAGGACACGCCGCTGCGGCCGATTGCCGCAGCAGGGAGCGTGTTCTTGAGAGCGAAGACGCGGCCCTCCTCGAACCACGATCCCCAGAGCGCCGGGGCAGGCGCGCCAAACTGATCGACGTCCACCGTGTACCGCACCCAGAGGCCGTGCCCGGCGCGGGCATCGCTCGCCACCACGTACCAGGCTTCGTTGAAGCCGGTTCGCGGCGCGCGGTTCCATCGGGGAGCGTTGAGGAGATCGGGCAGCACCACTGGCCGCTTACGCACCGCCGAAGCGGGCTGTCTAGCGTCGAGCCGCGCGCTCGACGCAGCTTGACTTGCACCCCCCTGTCCGTAGACTCTGCGCCCCAATTCAAGAGGGAGAATCGGTGCCTTTCCATTTCGCCAACGTGCTGCTCTTCACGGCCACCGCGATCCTCTTCGTGTTCGGCTCGCTGCTGGGCGGCAAGTTCCTCCGCCCCGACGCGCCCAACCGCGAAAAGTCGATGATCTACGAGTGCGGCGAGAAGCCCATCGGGCAGGCCTGGTTCAACTTCAACCCGCGCTTCTATCTGATCGCTCTCGTCTTCGTGATCTTCGAGGTGGAGATCGCTTTCATGTACCCGGTGGCGTCGGTCTACCGCTCGTTCATCGAGAAGGGCCAGGGCCTGCTCGCCTTCGCCGAGATCTTCCTCTTCGTCGCCATCCTCGCCGTCGGCCTCGCCTACGTCTGGGCGATGGGCGACCTCGAGTGGGTCAAGGGCCTCAAGCAGGAAGTGCTGCAGTCGCTGAAGGAGAAGAAGGCCCCGCCGCCCGTCCAGCCCGCAGCAGAGAAGAAGGCAGCCTAGAGATGGCCAAGGACTATCAACAGGATTTCGGCTCGGTGATCACCAGCCGGACCTCGTTCATCGACGAGATCATCAACCTCGCCCGCAAGAGCAGCATCTTCTATCTGCTCTTCGGCCTCGCCTGCTGCGGCATCGAGCTGATGCAGACGGGCGGTCCGCGCGCCGACATCGACCGCTTCGGCTCGGTGCCCCGGGCCACGCCGCGGCAGAGTGATCTCATGATCGTCGCCGGAACGCTGACCTACAAGATGGCCGAGCGCTGCCGCCTCCTCTTCGAGCAGATGGCGGAGCCCAAGTACGTCATCAGCATGGGCTCCTGCGCCAGCTGCGGCGGGCTCTTCCAGTACGCGTACTCGGTCTGCAAGGGCGTCGACAAGTTGATCCCTGTCGACATCTACGTGCCGGGCTGCCCGCCGCGACCCGAGGCGCTGACCGAGGGCCTCCTGCGCGTGCAGGACAAGATCGTCCGCGAGCGCTGGTTCTCGGAGCGGCAGAAGATCGGCCAGGTGCGGCCCGGCCTCGGCGTCGACTACAAGGTCACGGCCTGAAGATGACCTTCGAAGAGATCCACCAGCGGCTCGCCGGAAAGTTTGGCGCGGCCATCGGGCCGCTTGCGCCCGCCAACAAGGATTCGTTCGCGGTGGTGCCGGCGGCGGAGATCGTCGCCATCTGCCGCCACCTCAAGGACGATCCCGACCTCGCCTTCGACTGCCTGATGAACCTGTCGTCGGTGGACTGGCCGAAGAAGAACCAGATCGAGATCGTCTATCACTTCTGGTCGTACGCGAAGCGGCACAGCTTCATCCTCAAGGTCGCGCTCGACCGGGCGGCGCCGGCCATCGCTTCCGTCGAGAGCGTGTGGAAGGCGGCCGACTGGCTGGAGCGCGAGCAGTTCGACCTGATGGGCGTGCAGTTCGACGGCCACCCCGACCTGCGCCGCATCATGATGCCCGACGACTGGGTCGGCTTCCCGCTGCGCAAGGACTACAAGGAGCAGCCGTCCTGGCACAACATCACCACCACGCGGGAGAACTCGCTCGAGGGCTACGTCCGCCTCGATGAGTTCCGCAAGAAGGTTGCGGAAGCGGCCTCGGCGACGGCCCAGGCGTCCGGAGCCGCTGCCCCAACGGCTCCGGACAAGGACGCGGCAGCTGCCAAAAAGGAAGTGCTTCAGTGAAGCCGCTCGAAATCCCGACCATGGACATGACCAGCAAGGAGGTCATGCGCCGGATCGAGATCTCGGGCGACATGCTGCTCAACATGGGGCCGCAGCACCCGAGCACGCACGGCGTGATCAACTTCCTCGTCCAGACCGACGGCGAGGTGATGAAGCGCGCCATCCCGGAGGTGGGCTACCTGCACCGCAGCCTGGAGAAGATCGGCGAGCGCTGCACGTACAACGGCTACATGCCGTACACCGACCGCGTCGACTACATCACGGCCATGTGCGCGAACCAGGGCTGGGCCATGGCGGTCGAGCGGCTCCTGGGCATCACGGTGCCGAAGCGCGCCGAGTATTGCCGCACCATCGCCTGCGAATTGAACCGCATCTCCAGCCACCTGGTCTCGGCGGGGACCATGGCGATGGACATCGGCGCGGTGACGCCGTTCCCCTACGCGCTGCGCGAGCGCGAATACATCAACGACCTCCTCGAGGAGCTGTGCGGCGCGCGCCTCACCTACAACTATCTGCGCATCGGCGGCGTCGCCTTCGACCTGCCCTCGAACTTCGAGGAAAAGCTGGGAACCTTCCTCGACCACTTCGAGAAGATCCTGGTCGAGTTCAACCGGCTCATCACCTACAACGAGATCTTCATCAAGCGGCTGGCGCACCTCGCGCCCATTCCGGCGGCGATGGCCATCGACTACTGCCTGGTGGGCCCCAACCTGCGCGCCTCGGGCGTGCAGTTCGACGTGCGCAAGGACCTGCCCTACTCGGTCTATCCCGAGTTCCAGTTCGACGCGCCCGTCGGCAAAGGCGAGGTGGGCACGGTGGGCGACAGCTGGGACCGCTTCTGGTGCCGCTGCGAGGAGATGCGCCAGAGCTGCCGGATCTTGCGCCAGTGTCTCGCGCAGATTCCCAAAGAGGGCGGCACCATGGCCAAGGTGCCGCGCAAGATCAAGCTGCCCGAGGGCACCGAGGCGTACAGCCGCATCGAGAGCGCGCGCGGCGACATGCAGTACTACGTGATCGCCGGCGCCGGCGAGAACGCCTACCGGGTGAAGATCCGCACCGGCAGCTTCACCGCCATGGGCATCATCGACGTGCTCTCGCGCGGCCTGATGATCGCCGACCTGGTGGCGCTGATCGCCTCGCTCGACGTGGTCGCTCCGGAGATCGATCGCTGACATGCAAGCCTTCCTCGACAGCCTGATCCGCAACGCCGGACACGACCCCGCCACCTGGCCGTGGACGCAGTTCGTCTACCTGGCCGCGATGGGCGCCGTCTCGTTCGCGGTCATCAACTTCGCGGCCATCACCGCCGGAATCTTTTCCTGGGCCGAGCGCCGCGTGGCCGCCCGCATGCAGAGCCGCGTCGGCCCCAACCGCGTCGGCCCCGGCGGCTTCCTCCAGTGGGTGGCCGACGCCGTCAAGCTGCTGCTCAAGGAAGACCTGGTCCCCGACGAGGCCGACCAGTTCCTCTTCCGCATCGCGCCCTACTTCATGATGGTGGGCTTCGCCTGCGTCTTCGTCTGCCTGCCCTTCTCGCACCGGCTCATCGTCGCCGACATGAACGTCGGCATCTTCTACATCCTCGCCGTCACCGCGCTCATCGTCGTCGGCATCATCATGAGCGGCTGGTCGTCCAACTCGAAGTGGTCGCTCTTCGGCGCCATCCGCAGCGCGGCGCAGATCATCTCCTACGAAATCCCCGCCGGAATGGCCTTGATGATTCCGGTGATGCTGGCCGGGACGCTCTCGACGCAGGGGATCATCCGCGCGCAGGGTGGCTGGCCGTGGCAGTGGTACGTCTTCAACAACCCCGCCGCCCTGGTGGCCTTCCTCATCTACTTCATCAGCGCGCTGGCCGAGGGCAACCGCACGCCCTTCGACCTGCCCGAGGCCGAGAGCGAACTGGTCTCCGGCTACAACACCGAATACTCCGGCATGCGCTTCTCCTACTTCTTCCTCGTCGAGTGGGGGAACATGTGGATCATGTCGGCGCTGGCCTCCACCATGTTCTTCGGCGGCTGGCAGATCCCGGGCCTTTCCCCCGAGCACTTCGACGCGCTCACCGGTGGAGTCGCGGTGCTGGCGGAGGTGGCTTCGCTCGCCATCTTCGCCTTCAAGACGCTCATCTTCGTCTTCATCGTCATGTGGCTGCGCTGGACGCTGCCGCGCATCCGCGTCGATCAGATGATGAACATGTGCTGGAAGTACCTGGTGCCCGCGTCGTTCGCGGGCGTCCTCTTCGTCGGCGTCTGGATGCTCATCGTGCACGCGGCGCCGTGGATCGGCCTGGTCATGCGGCTGGGGCTGACGGCGGCGGGCGCGCTGGGCGTGACGCTCTTCGCGCTGCGCACCTTGAAGAACATCCGCGACACCGGCGACAAATTCGACTTTACGAGTAACTGGTGACGACCCATGGCTGAACAACTCGCACCGCAGCGGCAGGCCCCGGGCGCCTTCGATTCGTACACGAAGCCCGTCCGCGACACCGCCAAGAGCTTCTGGGAAGGCATGAGCATCACGCTCAGCTACATGTTCCGCAAGCCGATGACGACGCAGTACCCGGATCGGATGTCGGTGCCGGTCAGCCAGACGATCCCGGCGCGCTACCGCGGCTTCCTCGAAGTCGACATGGACATCTGCACGGCCTGCCAGGCCTGCGAGCGCGCCTGCCCCATCGCCGTCATCAACATCGACATCGTCAAAGGCGACGGGAAGAGCCGCCCCAAGCTGAACATGGAGCGGTTCGACATCGACATCGGCAAGTGCATGTACTGCGGGCTCTGCGTCGAGCCGTGCCCCACCGGCGCCATCCAGCACACGCGCGAGTTCGAAGGCGCGACCATGAACTTCAACAACCTCACGCTGCGCTTCGTGCCGCCCGCGGCGGCGCCCTGGCCGGCATACAAGGTGCCCAAGGGCTCGGAGGCCTTTCCGCGCCGGCCGCTGGGAGAGATCACCCGCAACCTGATGCACGCGTGGGACGCACCGCCGCCGCCCTTTCCGACCGACGCCGAGATCGCCGAGCTGGACAAGAAGGCCGACCACGGCAAGCCAAAGGTCGCCGGGCTCGACCCCGCGGCGATGGGCCGGCAGCTCGCGGCCAAGGCTCTCGAGGTCAAAGCCGACAAGCCGAAATTGCAGAAGGTCCTCGAAGAGGCGATGGCCGGCACCGACTGCGGCGACTGCGGTTATCCCGACTGCTTCGGCTACTCCGACGCCATCGCGCAGGGCAAGGAGAGCAGCACCGAGAAGTGCGCCCCGGGCGGCGCCGACTCGAAGGCGATGCTGGAGACCATCCTCGTCAGCCTGAAGACCGGCGTCGTCCCCGGCCCAGCCCAGCCCGATGCCGCGAAGCCCGAAGCCGCCTCACCGGCCGCGGCCGAGGCCAAGCCTTCAGGTCCTCCGCTGGCGCAAACCCTCTCCAAAGAAGAGCTCTACAAAGTCGTCCTCGAAGCCATGGCCGGCACCGACTGCGGCGACTGCGAATATCCCGACTGCGACGGCTACACCAAGGGCATCGTCTACGAGGGCCAGAAGGACCTCGACCGCTGCGCTCCGGGCGGCGAAGACTCGCGCGCGAAGCTCTACGAAATCATGCTAGGCACGAAGCCCCCTCCCAAGTAGAGTGCGCGCCCCTATGGCGACTGCATCGAACTTGCGCGGGTGGCTCGTGCGCCTCGCAGTGCTCGCGCTGGGGCTCTTCGGCATGGCGGGCGCGGCGGGGCTGCACAAGTTCGCGCACCTCGGGCTCGGGCTGACGCTCTTTCTCGAGTATCTCGCCATCACCTGCGTCGTCTGGGGCATCAACGGCTTCGTGCTGCGCACCCTGCCCTTGCGCGGCGTGCTGCTGCTGGTCTTCTCGGCGGCGGCCTTCGGCGTGCTCTTCCTGCTCGCCTATTTCCTGCGCAGCGTGATGGCGCCCTTCCTCTTCGACGCGGCGGGCCGGTTCATCGGCCTCGTCCACCTCGTCGACCTCGCCTTCTATCTCTTCGCCGTCATGACCATCGCGGGCGCGGCGGGCTGCGCCTTCTCGCGCAACATCATCTACTCGGCGTGGTCGCTCCTCTTCGCCTTCATGGGCGTGGCCGGCCTCTACGTCTTCCTCGGCGCCGACTTCCCCGCCGTGGCGCAGGTGCTCATCTACGTGGGCGGCATCCTCGTCCTCATCCTCTTCGCCATCATGCTCACCAAGCAGATCGGCGGCGATCCCAAGCTCACCAACGCGCACCTGGCGCTGCCGATGGGCGCCGCGCTGGCCGCCGCCACCGTCGGAACGCTGACGTACATGGCGGTGATGGCGCCGTGGAAGATCCAGGCCGCCCCCAGCTACGAGCCGGTCAGCGGCGCGCTGGGCGTCGCCTTCCTCACCGACTACCTGTTGCCCTTCGAGGTGGCCTCCGTGGTCCTCTTGGCGGCGCTGATCGGCTCGGTGATCATCGCCCGCAAGGAGATCAAGGAAACCTCGGACGCGGTGTCACCGTGAGGTCGCCCCGGACATGAGCTCGATCGGCCTGCCCCACTTCCTCATCGTCGGCGCCGCGCTCTTCGCGCTCGGCATGGTCACCGTGGTCACCCGGCGCAACGCCGTCGGCATCCTCATGGGCGTCGAGCTGATCTTGAACGCCGCCAACCTCAACTTCATCGCCTTCAACCATTTCGTGGCCACGCCGGGATCGCTCGCGGGCCAGGTCTTCTCCATCTTCGTCATCGTGCTGGCGGCGGCCGAGGCGGCCATCGCGCTCGCCATCGTGCTGGCCATCTACCAGACGTTCCACACCATCGACGTGCAGGACACCGACCTGCTCCGCCAATAATCCATGGAACACGAGCTGGCCTCCCAGAACGAAGCCGTCGCCCGCGCCATCGAGGTCTCGTGGCTGTGGCTCATCCCCGTTTTTCCGCTGCTGGGCTCGGCCCTCAACGCCTTCCTCGGGCTGCGGCTGCAGCGGGCGTACGGCAAGCGGGTCAACCACGCCATCGCCGTCGGCGCCATGCTGCTCTCCTGCATGGTGGCCGAGATCGCCTTCTGGAAGATGTTCGTGGCCGCCCCCCAGGACCGCTTCTTCGAGAACCACCTCTGGACCATGTGGCAGTCGGGCTCGCTGCAAGTGGACTTGAGCTTCGGCCTCGACCCGCTGGGCATGATGATGACGATGATCGTCACCCACGTGGCCACGCTCATCCACGTCTACTCCACCGGCTACATGGCCGACGAGCCCGCCTACTGGCGCTTCTTCATGTGGCTCAACCTCTTCGTCTTCTCGATGCTGCTCCTGGTGATGGGCAGCAACTTCGTGGTGATGTTCTTCGGCTGGGAAGGCGTCGGCCTCTGCAGCTATGGCCTGATCGGCTTCTGGTACGAGGACCTGACCAAGGCCTCGGCGGCGATGAAGGCCTTCGTCGTCAACCGCTTCGGCGACTTCGGCTTCATCATCGGGCTCTTCATCCTCTTCTGGTCGCTCTCGGGCGTGTGGAGCAAGACCAACCAGTACCTGCCGGAGCGCGGCCTCGGCAGCGCGCTGGTCCGCGGCACCAGCCCAGAGCCCGCGCGCGTCAGCGGCAGCGGCACCACCCTGGGCCCCACGCTCGAGTTCCGCGAGCTGCGCAACCAGGTGAGCGACGAGAGCACTGGCATGGCCGATCGCCTCAAGGGCATGACCCTGTGGGGCTTCCCGGTGCTGGCGCTCATCTGCATCCTCTTCTTCGTCGGCGCCGCCGGAAAGAGCGCGCAGCTTCCGCTCTACGTCTGGCTGCCCGACGCCATGGCGGGGCCCACTCCCGTCTCCGCCCTCATCCACGCCGCCACCATGGTCACCGCCGGCGTCTACATGGTGGCGCGGCTCAACTTCCTCTTCGCCCTCAGTCCGCCGGCGATGACGGTGGTGGCGGTCACCGGCGTCCTCACCGCGCTCTTCGCCGCCTCGATCGGCTTCTTCCAGTACGACATCAAGAAAGTGCTGGCGTACTCGACGGTCTCGCAGCTCGGCTTCATGTTCATCGGCGTTGGCGTCGGCGCCTACTGGGCGGGCGTCTTCCACCTGATGACGCACGCCTTCTTCAAGGCCTGCCTCTTCCTCGGCTCGGGCTCGGTGATCCTCGCCTGCCACCACGAGCAGGACATGCGCAAGTTGGGCGGCCTCAGGAAGTACACGCCCATCACCCGCTGGACATACCTCGCCGCCTGCTGGGCCATCGCCGGCTTCCCCTGGGCGTCGGGCTTCTACTCCAAGGACGAGATCCTCTGGAAGGCGTGGACGGCGGACGGCCTCTCCGCTCCCTGGATCGGGCCCGCCATCTATGTGCTCGGCGCCATCGCGGCGCTGGGGACCAGCTTCTACATGTTCCGCTCGTATTACATGACCTTCACCGGCGAGTACCGCGGGCACGGCGGCCACGAGGACAAGGAGCGGCTGGAAGACCCGCACGCCATGGCGGCGCACTCGCACGCAGACGCGGCGGTGCAGGCGCCCTCCAGCGCCGCGGCGGTGCAGCAGGTCGCGGCCACCGACGTCGCCCACCAGCATGATCACAGCCACAGCGCGTCGCCCGCGCACGACGACCACGGCGCGGCGCCCGCGCACGACGATCACGCGCACGACGCTCATGGACACGGCGGCGAGCCGCACGAGTCGCCCAGCAGCATGACCTACGTGCTGGCCGTCCTCGCCTTCGCCGCAGTCGTCGCCGGCTTCGTCTTCGGCTGGCCGGCGGCGTGGGGCGGCGGACACGAGCCCGCCCTCGAGCGCTGGCTCGCGCCCAGCCTGCCCGCCGCCGAGCACGTCAAGTTCCGCGAGCTGGGCCACGGCACCGAATACCTCTTCCAGTTCTTCGGCCTCGCCATCGCCTCGCTGGGCTGGTTCGCCGCGCGGGTCCTCTACCTCGACAACCAGAGCACCGCGCCCGCGCGCCTCAAGGAGATGTTCCCGCGCGCCTGGTCGGTGGTCTTCAACAAGTACTACGTGGACGAGGCCTACCAGGCCACGGTGGTGCGCGGCTCGCTGGTCCTCTCCCGCATTCTGTATTGGCTGGACCAGAACCTCATCGACGGCATCGTCAACGGCGTCGGCTTCGTCGGACGCTCGGTCGCCTACGTCGACAAGGTCATCGACGAGAGGTTCGTGGACGGCGCCGTCAACGGCCTCGCCAACCTCACCTGGAACAGCGGCAAGCAGCTCCGCCGCCTGCAGACCGGCCACATCCAGAGCTACCTCTTCGGCGCGCTGGGCGGCGCCATCGCCTTCGTCATCATCCAGTACGTCATCCGGTAGGGACCATGGACCATCCGACCACTTCCACGCTGCTCACCTGGATGACCTTCCTGCCGCTGGGGGGCGCCGCGCTCATCCTGCCGCTGCTTCTGCTGCGGGCGTCGGGCGCCGTCACCAAGGAGCTGGGCGACCAGATCTGCCGCGTCATCGCGCTCACCGCCTCGGGCCTGGTGCTGGTGCTGGGCTTCGTCCTCTGGCGCTCGTTCGACCCCTCGAATCCGGCGCTCCAGTTCGTCCAGCACGGCCGCTGGATCCCCGCCTACAACATCGAATACTTCGTCGGCGTCGACGGCATCTCCATCACGCTCGTCATGCTCACCGCGCTGGTCAGCTTCATCGCGACGATTGCATCGATGCCCTGGTGGCCGGGCAACACCCACCTCGACGAGCACCACTTCACCCAGCACGGCGTGCCCGGCTACATGGCCATGCTGCTCATCCTCCAGACGGGGATGATCGGCGTCTTCGTCTCGATGGACATGTTCCTCTTCTACGTCTTCTGGGAAGTGATGCTGCTGCCGATGTACTTCCTCATCGGCATCTGGGGCGGCGCCCGCAAGGAATACGCGGCCATCAAGTTCTTCCTCTACACGCTGGCCGGCTCGGTTCTCATGTTGCTCGCCATCATCGGGCTCTACTTCAACGGGCCGCAGGAATTGATGGACGGCCGGCTGGTCCACACCTTCAACATGATCAAGATGGCGCAGTGGGGGCGCGCGGGCGGCTACGCGGCGGCGCCGCTGGTGCTGGGCTTCCAGTTCGTGCGCATCGCCTGGATCGCGCTCTTCATCGGCTTCGCGGTGAAGATCCCCATGTTCCCCTTCCACACCTGGCTGCCCGACGCCCACGTCGAGGCGCCCACGCCCATCTCGGTGATCCTCGCCGGCGTCCTCCTCAAGATGGGCATCTATGGAATCTTGAGAATCAACTATGCAATTCTTCCGCAGGCGACCAAATGGGCCGCGGCGGCGATGGCGGTCTTCGGCACCATCAATATCGTCTATGCCGCTTTCGTCTGCCTGGCGCAGAAAGATCTCAAGCGGATGATCGCGTACTCGTCCGTCTCGCACATGGGCTTCTGCCTGCTCGGCATGAGCGCCTTCACCCAGCAGGGCATCGACGGCGCGGTCCTCAACCTCTGGACCCACGGCCTGATCAGCCCGATGCTCTTCCTCATCGTCGGCGTCATCTACGACCGGGCCCACCACCGCAACATCGAAGGCTTCGGCGGCCTCGCCCAGCAGGTCCCCGAATACGCCGGCCTGCTCGGCCTCGCCTTCTTCGCCAGCCTTGGACTCCCGGGCCTGTGCGGCTTCGTCAGCGAGTTCACCGTCTTCCTCGGCTCTCTGGTGCAGTGGCAGCTGCTCACCATCATCTCGGCGCTCAGCGTGATCATCACGGCGGCGTACTATCTCTGGGCCATCCAGCGGATGATGCTGGGCAAGCTGAACCCGGCTTACGCCACCATGCCCGACGTCAACTGGCGCGAGCGCCTGACGCTCTATCCCTTGGGAGCGCTCATCATCGTCTTCGGGTTCTATCCGAAGGCCATCATCGATCTGATCGAAGGCTCTTTGCGCAACCTCATCCTCCCTCTCCAATGAAAAACCAAAGCGCACCACGGAGGCACGGAGAAAACCCAGGTGGCCTTGTGCCCACGCGCCGCCTCGGTGGTAGCGGCCGCGCCAACACCCAACCAACAACCCTCCGTGCCCTCCGTGCCTCCGTGGTGCGCTTTTCCTTGGCTCCGCGGGCTTGGATGATCTGATGGACAACCTCACCTCGCTGCGGTTCTTTGTTCCGGAGAGCGTCCTCACCGCCGCGGTGCTGGCGCTCTTCATCGAGGACCTCCTCGTCCGCCGCAGCGCGCAGCGCGAGATCATCCTCACCGCCAGCGCCGTCGCCTGGCTGGCCCTCACCGGCCTCGCCCTCGCCGCCATGCCCGCCGGCGACGTCCCGCTCTTCGGCGGCCTCCTCCAGCAGGATCCGCTGCGCGTCTTCTTCTGCTGGCTCTTCCTCGGCGCGGCGCTGCTCACCATCCTCATCGTGCCCAAGAGCCGGCAGATCTCCAGCGCGCGGCTGGGCGAGTTCATGGCCCTGCTCTTCGCGCTCCTGCTGGGCATGTTCCTCATGGCCAGCGCCACCGACCTCCTCATGATCTACCTCGCCGTCGAGACCGTCTCGCTGGTGAGCTACGTGCTGACCTCGTTCCGCCGCGCCGACCGCAAGGCCAACGAAGCCGCGCTCAAGTACGTCATCTACGGCGGCGTCGCCTCGGGCGTGATGCTCTACGGCATGAGCCTCCTCTACGGCCTCTTCGCCACCACACGGGTCACCGGCGCGGGCGGCATCGGCTCCCAGCTCGCCGACGTCACCAGCAGCCTCTTCCGCGCCCATGCCTTCGGCGGCCAGCCCGCCGCGCAGCTCTCGCTGGTGGTGGCCGTGGTCTTCGTGCTCGCCGGCGTCGGCTACAAGATCGCCAGCGTGCCGTTTCACATGTGGTGCCCCGACGTCTACGAGGGCGCGCCCACGCCCTTCACCGCCTTCTTGAGCGTCGGGCCCAAGGCGGCAGGCTTCGCCGTCGCCATCCGCTTCTTCTTCGCCGCCTTCGAGCGGCAGGTCCCGGGCGGCGGCTACGTCGCCGTCACCGAGCTTCCCTGGCCCGCCATCATCGGCATCATCAGCGCCATCACCATGACGCTCGGCAACCTCACCGCCATCGTCCAGACCAACCTCAAGCGGCTCTTCGCCTATAGCTCGATCGCGCACGCCGGATATCTCTTGATGGGCCTCTCCGCGGCCAGCACCGCGGGCGTGCAGGCCATCCTCGTCTACCTGATCGTCTACGTGCTCATGAACGTCGGCGCCTTCCTCGTGGTCATTGCCGTCTCGCGCCACACCGGCGGCGAGGACATCAAGGACTTCCGCGGCCTCGGCCACAAGGCGCCCATCGCCGCGCTGGCGCTGGCCGTCTTCCTCTTCAGCCTCACCGGAATCCCGCCCTTCGCCGGCTTCGTCGGCAAGTACCTCATCTTCGCGGCGGTGGTGCAGAAGGGCGGCTTCTGGAACGTGATGCTCGCCGTCATCGGCGTGCTCAACAGCGCCGTCTCGCTCTTCTATTACGCACGCATCATCAAGGCCATGTTCCTCGAAGACGCGCTCGACGAACGGCCCATCTCGGTGCCGGCGCTCTACACGGGCGTGCTGGTCGCGCTGGCGGTCCCGGTCCTGATCCTCGGCTTGTACTGGACGCCGCTCATCCGCTGGGCGGCGGCGGCCTTCGGCGGCGGCAACGCGCTCTGATCTCAGTGCCTTGCGCGCGCGCCCTGCAATTCCTCCCGTGCCTTGATCGTCCAGAACCCGTCCTTCGGTACAAAGTTCTGGAGAAACCGTTGCCATGCGGAAGATCCGGGAAAGCCACCTCCCGCCCGCCGTTGAATCGTACAAGCGCGCACTCGTAAGCTTCGACGTTTTAGTCGTGACACCGCAGTTGGCCGGCCGGTTGCAATGAAGCCGAGCTGTCATGCGTCCCCTCCCCCCCAGCTCGGCTGCCAAGCGGTTCCTGCGCTATCAATTCGATAACGCGGCCCAGCTGCGCCGGCATTGCCGGCAGATCGACGGACGCGTCTTCCTCTTCTTCCCCGACGCGCAGCCCACTCCTTTGCCCCGGTCGCGGGCGCTGATCGAGATCTGCTTCAGCGACTCCACCCAGCAAATGTCGCTGCCGGCGGTGGTCCACTCGCACGAGCTGGAAGGCACTCCGGGCGCCTGGCTGGAGCTGCGCGCGCTCGGCGTGGTGGCCGGCATGCAGTCGGCCATCTCGCAGCCCAAGCGCGGACCGCGCCGGCTCGCGCTCGATCAGCTGGCCTGGGTCACCCACGCGGGCGGCCCGGTGCTGGCGTGCCCCGTGCTCGACCTCAGCGTCGGCGGCGCGAGGCTGTGGGGCGTTCCGGGAGCGGTGCCGGCGGCGGGAGAAGAGCTGCGCATGCGCATGCCCAATGCGCCGACGCTAGTGGCGCGCATCGCCTGGGTGCACGGCAGCGAGGTCGGCGTCGCCTTCTCGAAGGCAAGCCTGCATGCCGCCGCCGAGGTCTACGGCCGGGTCGAAGAGCTCTGGGCCGGGGCCCGCTTCGCCCGCCACCAGCTCTCTTGCGAATGCACCCATGGCAGCGAGGCGCTCGGTCCACCTGCGCCGATGCCGGTGCTGACGGGAGGGCTCCAGTGAATCCTCCCCTCTGGACCGACTGGCTCACCGAGTCCTGCTTCCGCATCCGCGTTGCGCCCGCGGCGGTCATGAAGCTGCAGCAGCTCCCGGTCTCGACCCAGCACCGCCTCAGGCAGATGCTGCAGGACATCGCCGAGCTGGCCGACCTGGTGCCACCCTCGACTGCCCGCGGCTGGGTGGGCGACGAATCCTCCTGCCTGCTCAACCTGCACCTCGGCCGCATCCTCGCGCGTTACTCGATCACCGAGGAAGACCGCACGCTGACCCTCGCGCACGTCATCGTGCCCGACGAGGACGCGCTCGATCAGGCCGGCTGACCGCGGCGGGCTCGCTCTTCCAGCGCGGCAAAGCGGTCGGCGGCGAGCCAGCGATCGCCCAGCTTGCGGTCCGGCTGCACGCTGGGCCCGTGGTAGTCGCTGCCGGCGGTGATGAGCATGCCCAGGTCCGCCGCCCACTTCCCGTAGGCCTCGGCCTGGTTGGGCGGATGCTCCGGGTGGTGCGCTTCGACGGCGTCGAGCCCCGCCTCGGCGAGCACCCGCAGCTCCTGGCGGGAGACCGCGTTTGCCCCCGGATGCGCGACGCTGGCGGTGCCGCCCGCGCCGCGGATGATCTCCAGCGCCTCGGGAACGGCCAGCCGGCGCCGATCCACCCAGAGCGCGCAGCGGTCGCCGAGAAAGCGATCGAAAGCGTCCTTGATGCTGCTGGCGTGCCCGCGATCGACCAGCACGCGCGCGAGGTGCGGGCGGCCCAGGTTCTCGCCGCCGCTGCAGGCGATGACGGCCTCGAGGGTGACCCCGTCCAGGTGCTGCTCCCGGGCGCGCAGGACCATCCGCTCCATCCGCTCGCGGCGCTCGGCCAGCATGGCCGCGGCCAGCCTGCCCAAGGCCGGAGAGCCCTCGTCGAGGAAGTGGCCGAGGATGTGGACCTCCCGGCCGTGCAGCTCGCAGGAGAGCTCGATGCCGGCCACCAGCCGGACGCCGTGCCGCGCCGCCGCCGCCCTGCACTCGCCGATGCCCGAGACGGTGTCGTGGTCGGTGACCGAGAGCACTTCAATGCCCGCGGCCGCCGCCTCGGTGAGGAGCTGCTCGGGCGAGCGGTCGCCGTCGCTGTGCAGGGTGTGGGAGTGGAGATCGATCAACCGAGGGCCGCCTTGAGTTGACGCACCTTCGAGGCGCTGGTTAAGTCCTCCGGATGCAGCATGTCCTGCAAATCAGCCGGAAGATCGACTACGGCTTGCGCGCGATGATCCACCTCTCCGGCCTGCCGGCGGGCACCATCGCGTCGTTGCAGGATCTCGCGGTCACCCTGCACCTGCCGCGCGAGTTCCTCGCCAAGATCCTCAAGGTGCTGACCGCCCGCGGGCTGGTGCGTTCGAGCCGCGGGTCGCACGGCGGCTACCAGCTCGCGCGGCCGCCGCGGGAGATCTCGTTCCTCGAGGTCATCGAGGCTGTCGAAGGACCGGTGCAGCTGAATGTTTGCCTGGACCATATGGACCGGTGCGACGTGAGCGCCAGCTGCACGATGTATCACGTCTGGAAGTCCGGCCAGGACCGGATGCTGGAGGTGTACCGGCGGACGTCGCTGGCCGAGCTCGCCTCCCAGCCGGCCGGCGCGGCGGTGCATCCCATCTCCCTCGGGCTGCCGCGCTAGAAGAAAGCAACAGCGCCTCCGGCTGCCGCGCTAGAAAAAGCAAAAGCGCACCACGAAGGCACGGAGAAAGCTGGTTGGGCCCGAGCCGACACGCCGCCTCGGTGGTCGCGCGAAGAGGGCGCTCCGATCCACGCGCCCACTCGGTGTTGGCCCCGCCCCCGCACCCCCCTCCCTGCCTCTGGGCCTCCGTGGTGCGCTTTTGCTTTTTAACGCTTCCCCCAGAGGGACAGTGCGGCGTCGAGGGCGTCGCGGTGCGCCTTCCAGCCCAGCGCGGCGCGGGCCTGCTCCGGCGTCGCCCAGCGGAAGGCGACGTGTTCGGAAGAGAGCCGCGGCTCGGCGCGACTGCCCACCGTCATGGCGAAGGCGTGCTCTTCGAAGATGCTCTTCGCGCCGCGGTAGCGGTGGACCACGTCCAGCGCCCTCAGCTCTCCGCGCAGGCCCGTCTCCTCGAGCGCCTCGCGGCCGGCGCAGGCGAGCGGCGTCTCGCCGGGGTCGGCCTTGCCCGTGACCGGATGCTCTCCCCCGCCCCGCTTCGAAGGCCGCTCGAGGAGCAGCACCTCCGGCCCTCCGTCGGGGCCGGGGCGCAGGATCCAGACCAGGGCTTTGTGGCGCACGCGGGCACTGTACCGAAAGAATTGCGCCGGAAAAAATGTGGTAGATCCCCGCCGCCGTCAGGGGATCTGCGGAGGGCACGGTGGAGAAGCTGCATCTCGATCTCGACGGTCCGGACCCGAGGCGCGGCCTCAGCACCATGGCGCGCGGGCTGGTCGGCTCGGAGATCCTCAAGATCGCCTCCGAGATCCGCCTCAAGCAGCAGGCGGGCCAGCAGATCGCCAACTTTACCGTCGGCGATTTCTCCTCGAAGGAGTTCCCCATCCCCGACCGGCTGCGCGACGGCATCCTGCGCGCGCTCTCCGCCGGAGAGACCAACTACCCGCCCTCCGACGGCGTGCTGCGGCTGCGCGAGGCGGTGCGCGCCTTCTGGGGCGAGCGGCTGCGGCTCGACGTGCCCCTCGAGTCCATCGTCATCGCCGGCGGCTCGCGGCCGGTGATCTACGCGGCCTTCCGGGCGGTGATCGAGCCGGGCGACACCGTCGTCTATCCGGTGCCCAGTTGGAACAACAACCACTACTGCCACCTGGTCGGCGCGCGCGGCGTGCCCATCGAGACCCGGGCCGCAGACGGCTTTCTCCCCACCGCTGCCTCGCTGCAGCCGCATCTCAAGACCGCGCGGCTGATCGCGCTCTGCACGCCGCTCAACCCCGCCGGAACCGTGCTCGCTCCCGACGAGGTCCACCGCATCGCCGAGGCGGTGGTGGCAGAGAACCGCCGCCGCGAGAAGACCGGCGAGAAGCCTTTATACTTACTCTACGATCAGGTCTACTGGATGCTGACCTTCGGGGCCGCGCGCCACGAGACGCCGGTGCACGCCGTCCCCGAGTCCTCGCGCTACACCATCTTCGTCGACGGCATCTCCAAGGCCTTCGCCGCCACCGGCGTCCGCGTCGGCTGGGCCGTCGGGCCCAAGGCGGTCATCGCCGCCATGCGCGACGTCCTCGGCCACGTCGGCGCCTGGGCGCCCCGGGCCGAGCAGGTGGCCACCGCCGAGCTGCTCCGCGACGGAGCCGCGGTGGACGCCTACCTGCACACGCACAAGGGCGGCCTGCAGGCGCGCCTCGATGCGCTGCACACCGGCTTCTCGCGCATGAAGGCGGCAGGCCTGCCGGTGCGGGACATTCCTCCGCAGGGGGCCATCTACCTCTCGGTGCAGTTCTCCCTGCGCAACCGCAGCAACGACGAAGTGCGCCGCTACCTGCTCGACGAAGCCGGCTTCGCCATGGTTCCGTTCCAGGCCTTCGGCCTCGAGGGCGAAGGCGGCTGGTTCCGGCTGAGCGTGGGCGCCGTCTCGGTGAAGGACGTCGAGTCGGCGATGCCCCGCGTCGAGGCAGCGCTGCGCAAGGTGCTCTAGGAACTATTTGCCGGAGCTGGTCGAGCCGTCGGTGCTGGTGCCGTTGGCGCCGGTGTTCCCCGCGCCGCCTGGAGTGGTGCCGGTGGCGGGCGCCTTGGCGGCGTTGTCGCCCGACGACACCCCGCTGGTGGTCTCTCCCGACGGACTGCCGGCGCCGGTGGAGGTGCCCATCCGGCCGGTGGAGTCCGCGGGCCTGGAAGAATCCATGGCACGGTCGCGCGGCAGGGTGGTTCCGCGGCGGCCTGCCGCAGCGGGCTTGCCGTCGCCGGCCTTGCCGTCGGTGTTCTTGCAGGCGCTTGCGGCCAACATCGCCGCCAGCAGCGCGGGCGTCATCCAGGTTCGCATCGTCATGGTCGTCTCCAAGAGCAAACGTTCGGCGGGGGCGGCCGCGCTGCAACCCACGCACCGCAGAGCCATTGGCGCCGCGAAGCGTGCAGGCGTGCAGCCGTGGCCCTTTGCGTGGAGTACACTCGTGCCATGCCGAAAGACGGATCCCCGCGAACGATTCCGGCCCTGGCGGGCGGCGGAGCCCGGCGCGCTCCCCAGCGGCAGGAGGAGATCCGGATCCTCACGCCGCGCGAGATCTACCAGCACCTCGACCGCTTCGTCGTCGGCCAGACGGCCGCCAAGCGCGCGGTGGCCACCGCCGCCCACCAGCACCTCAAGCGCATCGAGCAGCGGCGCCTCGGCAAGCCGACGCTCTTGCGCAAGTCGAACCTGATGCTGATGGGCCCCACCGGCTCGGGCAAGACGCACCTCGCCCGCAAGCTGGCCGAACTGCTCGAGGTGCCCTTCTCGGTCGTGGACGCCACTGAGTATACCGAGGCCGGCTACTACGGAAAGGACGTCGAAGTGATGGTGGCCGAGCTGCTCTTCAAGAGCGGCCACTCCATCGAGGCCACCCAGCGCGGCATCATCTTCATCGACGAAATCGACAAGATCGCGCGGCGGGGCGGCGCGGCGCGGACCGGCGCGGGCAGCCGCGACATCGGCGGCGAGGGCGTGCAGCAGGCGCTGCTCAAGTTGCTCGAGGGCCGCGAGGTCTTCGTGCCCCTCAACGTCACCCAGCACTGGAACAAGCACGACTTCGTGCAGGTGGACACCGCCGACATCCTCTTCATCTGCGCAGGCACCTTCACCGACCTCCATCAAGTGCAGGTGGACAAGCAGGTCGGCTTCGGCAGCGCCGGGCGGCGGATGGGCGCTTCGCGGCTGCGCATCAAGGAGCTGATCGAGTACGGCATGCTCGCCGAGCTGCTGGGCCGGTTGCCGGTGCAGGTGCAGCTGGAGGAGCTGACCGCGAGCGAGCTGTTGCAGATCCTCACCGGCCCACCCGACGCGCTGGCCCGCGAATACCAGGAGGCGCTGCTCCTCGACGGCGTCGAGCTGGAGCTGCAAGAGGGCGGGCTGCGGGCCATCGTCGAGTACGCCGTCGAGAAGAAGCTGGGCGCCCGCGCGCTGCGCAGCATCCTCGAGGAGGTGCTGGCCGACATCCTCTTCGACGCGCCGGACCAGCGCGGCGAGAAGCTGGTGGTGGACCGCAAGTACGCGCTCTCGCGCCTCGAGCGCGTGGACGCGGCCGCGCTCAAGGACCTCTGAGGCGCCGGCGGGACGCGAACGTCTGATCGTTCGTGCGGCGCTTCACCTGTATGGAGGAGCCCGCACGACGGGCGGTCACGTATCCCAGGCGCTGACCGGGAGCGGACCGGCCCTGCTGCGAAGCCAACCCACCGTCAACAGCCAGGTGCGCGGCTGGACTAAGGGCGCGGCCGTCGCGCAAGCGTCCGTCTGCGGCTGCAGCTGGCCGTGCAGCATCCGGTTGTCGAGCACGTAGCGCACCGCCCGCCGCACTTCCGCCGGCGTCTCGAGCTCCCGCGCGAAATAGTGATCGGCAAAGAGCGGCCCCGTGCGGTCCGCGGCCCGGTTCACCGCCCGCGCGATGCGCACCGCGAGGCCCTGCATCCCGCGCGAGAGCGCGACTTTGTCCACCGCCTCGACGACGAGGTGCAGGTGGTTGCCCTGCACCGAGAAGTGGACGAGCCGGAAGCCGGCGCGCGCCGCACCCTGGACCAGGGCCGCCCGCACCGCGCGGAACATGTGCCGGCGACGCAGTCCGGGGGCCTCCCGCCGGGCGCGCAACACCACATGGAGCGGGAAGCGCGCAGCGTGCTCCGGCCGCCGCTGGTGCGAGACCCTGCGCAGCGGCGACTTCCGCTTGCGCCCGGCGCCGGCGCGCTTTCCTCCCCAAGTGGGCAGCTCGAGTTGGGTCGCCATCTTGATTGGGGAGTGTATTGGAAAACGCGCTCAAGGTCAAGCGCAGATACGCAAGAAATTCGTCTGGCTTGGGGGAAATCGGGAAGCGGTTCCAGCCCGCTTCCGGCTTTAGCGCTTCTTCTGCGGCGGCGGCGTCAGCACGGTGGCCTCGTCGTCCTCGTCCTCGAGGCCAGCCGGCGTGAAGGGCAGGTCCTTCTTCGGATTCGAGTATTCGGTCTTGTCGTCGTGGCCGAAGCCGTGCGGCAGGTCACCGGGCCGCGAGGACTCGGTGTGCTCGTCGTCGTCGCCGAAAGCCGGCGGCTGTTTCGGATCGGGCATGAGCAAACAGTAGCATGAGCCGCGCTTGGCCACGCCTCAGCGCTGCGAGACCTTACTTCTTCCCCGGCGCGGGCTGCTTCAGCTCGGTGATCAGGTTGACGTTGGCAGCCAGCGAAATGGCCTGCGAGTGCGCGAGGTCGAGCCTGGCCAGCGCCGTGTCGTGCTCGAGGTGCTGGAGGTGCGGCCGGACCAGCGCCACCAGCGAGGCCAGCGCCCAGGAGACCAGCAGTCCCTTGGCGGCGCCGAGAAGGAAGCCGCCGCTGCGCTCGACCGCGCCGGTGAAGCCGCCCTCCATCCGCCGGTGCAGGAATCCGCCGATGAGCTTGGCCGCGATCTCGGCCGCGATGAAGAGGGCCAGCGCCATCGCCGCCACCGCGATGGAGATGGGCAGTCCGAGATCCTTGGCGAAGGCGTCGCCGAAGGGCTGCGCGAAGAGCCGCGCCAGCACGATGCCGCCGAGGAAGCCGGCGATGCCGAAGATCTGCCGGAAGAGCCCGCGCACCAGCCCGAAGATCGCGAAGAGGAGGATGAGCACGGCGATCGCCAGATCGAACGGGCTCACGGGCTCGCTCCGCTTGCCGTGGACCCGCAGGGTGGCGCCTGCGGCGCAGCGTCGAACGGGTTCACGGTCTCTGCTCCGCTTGCCGTGGACCCGCAGGGTCGCGCCTGCGGCGCGGCGTCGAACGGGCTCAAGGTCTCACCGGACGCTCATGTCCGACTTCACCAGCTTGGCCGCCTCGTCGCGCTTGGCCTTGAAGTTGGAATTGTTCGGCTCGTAGGTGAGCGCCATCTTGAAATTGCGCTCGGCGGAGGCGAACCGCTGCGCCGCCAAGTCGGAGAGCCCGGCCATGAAGAACTTGCGCCCTTGCGGCGTCTGCCCGACCTCCTGCTCCTTCTCCTTCTTCATCTCCTGCTCGCTGGCCTCGACGAAGCGCAGCTTCTTCTGTCGCTCGGTGCCGAGGATGTCGCCCAGGTACTTCATCCGGCGCGTGTCGTCGCGCAGGCAGACGTACGCCTCGTTGATGCGCTTGTAGATCTTGCCGATGTTGTCCTTCAGCTCGCTGGGCGACAGCGCGCTGAACTTGTCGGGATGGTAGGCGCGCGACTCGCGGTAGTAGGCGTGCTTGATCTCGACGGGCGTGGCGTTCTGGCCGACCTTGAGGATCTGGAAGTAGTCCAGCTCGTCGAGGATCTGGGCCAGCGCCTGCGCTTCGATTTCGAAACCGTCGTCCACCGATGCTCCCACCCTCCCCTTATGCCGCCGCCTCACCGCGGGCCAGCGTGGTCTTGGCGTTCTTCTCCTGCGCGGCCTTGATCATGTCCTCGGTCAGCCCCGACGACAAACGAATCGTGCACGAGGTCTTCTGCCCCGTCTCCACGTCGGCGGCGGTGACGTTGACGATGCCGTTGGTGTCGATCTCGAAGGTCACCTCGATGCGCACCTCGCCGCGGTAGCCGATGCGGAAGCCGGAGAACTCGAACTCTCCCAAGAGTTCGCACTCGGAGGCCTTGTTGGATTCGCCCTGGTAGACGCGAATCTTCACCTTCTCCTGGCCGTCGCGGTTGGTCGTATACGACTTGCTCCGCTCGATGGGGATGGGCGTGTTCTTGTCGATGATCTTGTCGGTGTAGCCGCCGACGGTGCCGACCCGCAGCGTCAGCGGCGTGACGTCGAGCAGGTAGTGCTCGCCCTTGGAGCTGAGCAGGCTCGAGGCCTGGATGGCCGCGCCCATCGCCACTACCTCGTCGGGGTCGATGCCCGCCATCACGTCCTTGCCGAAGTAGTGGCGGACGCTGGTGCGGATGATGGGCAGGCGGGTCGGGCCGCCGACGAGGATGACCGCGTCCAGCTCGTTGGCGGTCATGCGCGCGCCCTGCAGCGCTTCGTCGCAGACCTTGAAGGTCCGCTGCACCAGGTCCATCACCATCTTGTTGAACTCTGCTTCCGAGAGCGTGGCAGTGAGGTCCATCACCTTGCCGCTGGGATCCTGGCAGATGCCCTCTACGTGGACCTTGGCCTGCCCGTCCTTGCCGACGTCGATCTTGGCGCGCTCGGAGGCTTCCTTGAGCATCTGCAGGCAGTACTTGTTGAGGCGCAGGTCGATGCCGTGCTGCTTCAAGAAGTTCTCCGCCAGCCAGGTCATGATGCGGTCGTCGAAGTCGTCGCCGCCCAGGTAGGTGTCGCCGGCCGTCGAGAGCACCTCGAAGACGTCCTTGCCGATCTCGAGGATGGAGATGTCGAAGGTCCCGCCGCCCAGGTCGTAGACGGCGATCTTCTGGGTGATGTCCTTGCCGAACCCGTAGCTGAGCGCCGCCGCGGTGGGCTCGTTAAGGATGCGCAGCACCTCGAGGCCGGCGATGCGCCCCGCGTCCTTGGTGGCCTGCCGCTGGTTGTCGTTGAAGTAGGCCGGCACCGTGACCACGGCCTTCTTCACCTCGTAGCCGAGGTAGTTCTCGACGATCGCCTTCATCTCCTTGAGCACCAGCGCGGAGATCTCCGGGAGGCTGAAGAGCGCCTCGCGGATCTGGA